>DATEDZ010000106.1:0-11353 GCA_035281385.1 Polyangiaceae bacterium | reverse complement strand
GCCGCGCTTCGCTACGCCCAAGCCGGCCGCCGATTTCGACACGCTGCACGCGGTGATCGCCAACCGCTACGACGTGCTGTCGCGCTACGCCAAAGGTTTTTCCGTCCACCTCGGCAAGCCTGTCGACTCCGAGCTCCTGACCACGACCGTCGCCGGTCTCGCGCAGCGAGGGGTTTCCGCCCGCGACCGCAGCGGCCGCTAGTGACCTCAAACTCGAGACTAGGAGGCTGACCCAGCCTCCTAGGTTTCTGGTTCTCAGGGAGGAGGCACGCGCCTCCTTCCCTCAAAAAGCAAAGCTTTTGAGCCTCCCCTCCACGCGGCGGCTCCGCCGATTTGGACAGCTGGTGTTTCACACCAGCCTCCTAGAATCGCCACTCGTAGCCGATGCCTGCCATCGGGCCGCCGTATGCGACGCTGTTCTCACAGATGTTGAACTCATCGCAATCACCGTCGCCAAACACGGTCGCGCCGCCAGCCGTGACCGTGAGGAAGCGGGAGCCGGCCAGCCCGTTGCCGCCCAGCAGCGCCCGCAGGCCGAACTCACCGTAACCGTAGCCGACGTCACCACCACCACCGCCGAGCAGCAACCAGTAGCCGCGGCCAACCGGAATCTGCATGGAGCCCACCATGCCGCCGAAACCGAACTGGCTGTGAAACAGCACGACGCTGGTGCGCGCGGTGATGTTCAGGCCATCCTGCGCGCCCAGGCGGATTAGCTGAGCCACCGTCAACCCCGAGCCGGGATTGGTCACCGCGCTGCTTACGGTCTGCGCCCCGAGCCCCAGCCCGATCTCGAAGTATTGGGAGTCGTAGCTGGTCAATATCACAGCGTTTACTGCGTTCTCACTGCGCTTGGCCTCGACGTCCGCGAGCGCCAGCGGATCCAGCACCGCCTGCAAGCGGAAGGCGCTGGCGAAGCGCCGGCTCAGCGTCGCGCTCAGCAAGATGCCGGCACCGAGCTCTTCGAGCGCAGCAAAAGGCCGGACCATCGTCTCCACGCTCCAGATGTTGCCGACGCGTGGCGGCGCGGTGTTGCTGGCGGTGGGATTGGACTTGGTCAGGCTGGCGAGAGCGCCGACCGGCACCGTCTCGTCGACGCCCAGCCGCACCCGCGCGGTCTGCTCGGTGAGCTGAGTGACGACACCGATGGCCAGCGTCTCGCCTGACGGCACCGTGTCACCTTCAGCGCCTTCGCTCTTGAGCGAAAGCTCGATGCGATCGCCGCGCGAGACGCCGTCACTAGAGCCGATCGAGACGACGACTTGACCCGGCTCGCTCAGGATCACATGCCCAACGTGCTTCCCCGTAACTGCGGGTGGCGCGGGGCTCGGCGCCGGCTTCGGCTCCACCGCTGATGCGGGAGAACCGCTCGCAGCGCCGTCGTCGGGAAACCGCATCGCACCGACTGAGCCCGATGCGGAATCCGGCGCGGCACCGGACGTGAGGGGCCGCGCCTCGAAGACCTGTAGCTTCACCCACAGCCGACCATCGGCTTCGGTGAACAGCCCGACGACGTCTCCTTGAAACGCGAAGCTACGAACGAAACGCGGCGACTGATCCGAAAGCTCGACCTCCCAAACGCCGGCGGGGCCGCAAGCCAGGAGCAGATGGTTTCCGCTGCGATGCTCGCCGCGATGCTCGCAGCGCTGACCCCGCTCGTTCAGCTGGACGCCCAGCCACTCGGCGGGCACCGCCTGCTGGGCCAAAGCTCGAGCGGGCGGCAGCCAGCTGCCGAGCGCCATCACCAAAACCACCACGAATTTCCTGAACCAGATCAAGTCCCTCGAGCCCACTAAACCAGCGGGGTAGGGCCCCGCGCTACGCAAACCGACAGCCGCCTCTTCTATGGCATCCCATGTAGACAAAAGGAAGGGCCGGCTGGGGTCGCCCCTGTTGCGAAGCCCTAAACGGCGCTACTCTAACACCCGGTGGTTGGCCCCGAGGCGGGCGAGGAGACATAGATGCGAAACATCGGCATTAAGTACAGTGGGCTCGTGAGCCGCGTCGCCCTCGGCGTGGCGCTGGCCGGCTGTAACTCCTTCGATGAGGCCCCTGGGCCCGAAACCAGCCAGCCGCGCCTCGCCATCCCGATCGACGAGCGGGCCGCCACGAGCTCGATCGGCACCCGGCCGATCAGCGGCGGCACCCTCAGCGTGACAGCCGACGGCCGCACCGCCATCGTGGCGGATTCGGAGCGCGACCAGATCTCGATCGTGGACCTTGTGTCGCTCGCGCCGCGCCACATCGCGCTCGAGCCCGGAGACGAGCCGGGTCGCCTGGTCGAGGACGCCAATCGCCGCGTACACGTCGCGCTGCGCAGCGGCGGGGCGATCGCCACGATCGACCTCAACACAGCCGCGCTGGTCGAGCGGCGCGCGGTCTGCAAGGCGCCGCGCGGCATCGCGTTCGATGCTGCAGGCTCGCAGCTTCACGTGGCCTGCGCGGAGGGCAAGCTCGTCTCGTTGCCGGCCGCGGGCGGTGCTGTGACTCGCAGCCTGACCCTCGAGCCCGACTTGCGCGACGTGCTGGTGCGGGGTGCAGAGCTCTGGGTCACGCGCTTCAAGTCCGCTGAGATGTTGCGGATCGACAGCACCGGAACGATCGCTGGGCGCACGGTGATTCCGCCGCGCCAGGGCACAATCAACCAGCCCATGGAGGGTCAGGCTGACTTCGGAGGCCTCACCAGCAAATCGGTCACCACGCAACCCCACGTGGCCTGGAAAGCGGTCGCGGCGCCGTCGGGCGGCGCCGTGGTGGTGCACCAGTCGGCGGTCATCGACGAGATCGCGATCAGCCCGCCCAGCCAGAGCGGCAGCGCTTACGGTGGCGGCGGCGGTTTCGATTGCAGCGGCATCGTCAACAACGTGGTGACGCGCGTGAACCCAGACGGCACCAGCACCAGCACCGCGATCGCGGGCGCTCCGCTACCGGTCGACGTGGCGGTCTCGCCGGATCAGAGCTTGATAGCCGTTGCGCACGCTGGACCTGCCGACTCCGAGGCCCCGCGTCCATTCCTGGTGTTCCCGGAACAGGACGGAGACGTCAGCGGCGGCTCGGCCGGCGGGTTCCGTCCGGGCTTCGGCTCGTCGCTGAGTGTCGTGTCGCTCGAGAGCCTCGGCTTCAACGGCTGCGCTTTCAACGAGGGTGTCCAGGTGATAGAGGCGGTGACCGCTGTGGCCTTCGCGCCGGATGGTCGACTGCTCGCTCAGACCCGCCAGCCCGCACAGCTGCTGGTGTTCAAGGGGGCGCCGTTCGGCACGCCCGTCACCATCCCGCTCTCCAGCGATTCGCGCCTGAACACCGGGCACGAGCTATTTCACCGCGATTCGGGCGGCGGCATCGCCTGCGCCTCCTGCCATCCGGAGGGTGGCGAGGACGGGCAGACCTGGCGCTTCGCCGATACCGGCGAGCGCCGTACGCAGGCCCTGCACGTCGGCTTGCGCGACACTGCGCCTTTCCACTGGGCGGGTGACCTGGAGAACGTCGGTGAGCTGATGAGCGAGGTGTTCGTGCAGCGCATGGGCGGCGTCCGGCAAAGCTCGTCGCGCTTGCAGCTGCTGACCGACTTCCTGTTCTCGATGGAGCCGCCTCCGCCGATCCGCGACGCGGGTGACGAGGCGGCGGTCCGCGGTCGCGCGCTGTTCGACTCGGCGGAAGTCGGCTGTGCGACCTGCCATTCGGGCACCAAGCTGACCAACAATCAGTCGGTCGCGGTCGACAGCGTGGCCCCGCAGAAGCTGCAGGTGCCATCGCTGGTCGCGATCGGCTACCGCGCGCCCTTCATGCACACCGGCTGCGCCACCACCCTGGCGGATCGCTTCCGTCCCGATTGCGGCGGTAACGCCCACGGCAACGTGTCGGGTCTCAGTGCCGACCAGCTCGGCGACTTAGTCGCATACCTCGAGTCGCTCTAGCAGGCTGGTGTTACCCAGCCTCCTAGGGTCCTTGAGAACCGTCTTCCGTGACAGATGAGTCAAAGGCTAATATCGGGCCAGCATGACGCTCAAGCGGCCGCCGATGCGCTGGCCAGCGACCAGGGGGACGCGGACGTCACGCGTGCCTTACAAACCGCTCTACAGCGGGAGGTCAACCGCCTGCATACCAAGCGTCCGAGCGCTTGCACGTTCTCGCTGGAGCTGCTCAAGCTCAGGCAGCTCGAAGAAATGCCGGCGCTCGTCTTGCCCTCCGTGCAGCGCCTCGGCATCGGCACACGCCTACATCGCACCGCCAAAGGCACGAGCCTTGCTACGGTTTTCATGTTCGAAGGCGAGGCATGCAAGTAGCGCCCCGACTGATCGGTCTCATCGTTCTCGTGGAGAGCGCGCTCGGCTGCGAGCGGCAGCCGACGCCCCGTAAACCCGTGGCCAGCCATTCGGAGGCCCGAACTGTACCGCCGACCCGCAGTCCACCTGCGACCGCGGTCCCCCCCAGCCCCACGCCCAGCGCATCCGGTCAGCCCGCGCAACTCGAAGAGCTCCGCGCCGAAGTGCACCTGCCGTCGCGACTTGCCGCGGGGCAAAAGGTGCCCTTGCTGTTGATTCTGCATAGCCTGGGCACATCTGCCGACGACATCGCGGGCCGAACCGACTGGCCGAGCTTCGCCGAGCGACAAGGCGTCGCCTGGCTCGCCCCGAACGGCTCAATCGACGCGCAGGGACGCCGCTTCTGGGACGCCGGTCCGAGCTGTTGCAACTTCTCGGGTCCACCGCTCGATCACGTGGCAGCACTGCGCAACCTCCTCGAGAAGACGCTGGCCACGTCACCGATCGACCCCGCTCGGGTCTTCATTGGCGGCACTTCCAACGGCGGTTTCATGGCGCATCGCTTCGCCTGCCTGGCGCCCGATCTGATCGCGGGCATCGTGAGCGTCGCCGGCGCCGGGCCTCTCGACGAAGCGCCTTGCAAGCCGGCAACGTCGTTGCGCGTGCTCGAGATCCACGGTGAGGCAGATCCGATCGTCAGCTACTCTGGCGGGCATCTGTTCAAAGATCCTCAATTGCCCCAGCACGCGTCGGTTCAAAAGACCGTCCGCGACTGGGCCGCGCGGCTCGGTTGCCGCGACAAGCCGATCGAAGCGCCGACCATCGACCTGATTGCGCACCTGCCCGGCAGCGAGACACGCGTCACTCGCTTCGAAGCCTGCCCCCGCGGTCGAGTCGAGCTGTGGACCGTCACGGCCGGGGGGCACTATCTCGCCTACCGCGCCCCGGCCCCGGAAATCATCTGGCGCTTCCTGAGCCAATAAAGGGACTTCCACGCAGAGAGGCAACGAATAGAAAGGCATACCCCATGAACAAGTTTCTCGTTCTTTACAGGGCCCCGCTGGCTTCGTTCGAGCAGATGATGAAGATGTCCCCGGAGCAGCAGAAGGCGGGCATGGAAGCCTGGACGGCCTGGAGCAAGAAGGCGGGGGCGGCGCTGGTCGACCTCGGCGCACCGCTCGGGAAAAGCCTCAAGATCACGCCCGCCGGATCGTCACCGACCAAGAATGACCTCGGCGGCTACTCGATCATGCAGGGCGAGTCGAAAGAGGCGGTCGGCGAGCTGCTCAAGGATCATCCTCATTTCATGACGCCCGACGGCACCATCGAGGTCATCGACCTCGTCGTGCTCCCCGGCATGTGACAAGAAGCCTCCCGTAGTCCAGGATCGCGAAACGCGCCGCCCGACGGCAACTGAGCGCGGGGCAGCTGCGGCTCAAAGCGCTTTTTTTGGCTTAAGGAACGAGGTCGGCGTCGCGCACGCGCTGCACCAACGTGCGAAAGACACGCAGCAACTCCGCCTCGACCTCGGGCGGCTCGCCGCACAAAGTGAGCGCGGCCGCCACCGACTCGAGCGTCGAAACGTAGTCCCGGCGTGGCTCCCGGCGCAGGCGACCATAGATCGACGGCTCCTTGGGTTTGAGGTGCATGCGGCTGAGCTTGTTGAGCCAGGGATTTCGCCACCACAGGGTCTTGGCCTTCGACCATGTGCCGTCGAGCACCACGATGCCGCGCAGCGCGGACGGCTCGATCAGCTGACCTCGAAGCGCCACCTGGTCACCGGCCGCTTCGCGATCCGGAAACAGCACCGCCCACTCGCGAGCATTGACGTCCTCTCCGCCCAGGGCATGCCCCAGGTTCGCCCAGCTCAGCCCAACGACGAGCCTGGCCCGTGGCAAGCTGGCGACCAAAATCTGCGCGGAGCCGAGCAGCGCGTCCTGCTCCTGTGGATGCTGCAAGATCAGAATCCGCCTGGTGGTCGAATGGAGGCTGATGCGATCGCAAACGCACGCCACGAGCGGGCGATGACAGGTATTGCAGCTGGCGGCCTCCACGAGCGAGCTGCGACTATACGCTGGCCGGGGCGGCCGCGCAGCGCGTGACCGCTGGAACGAAGACACTGCGCACCTCGCCGCAGCCGCATGGCTGGTGGACGCTGCTGACGAAAGCATTCAGATCGCGGTGCGCGTGCAGCTGCTTGACCCGAACGGCGCGCTTTGCTTCGCCGAGCCTCACTCCTCGCACATGCGGGTGAGCCAATCGGTGACTGCGGGCGCGGTGATCCTGCGCTTGAGCGAGGTGTTGACGGTGAGGAGCCCGAGCGACTTGCCATCCGAGGTCACGACCAGCGGCGGATGCGTCGCGGTCTCGCTACACGCCGAGGTGTCGCCGGTGTTCGACCCATAGGGCGAAAACTTGTTGCGGATGCTCATCGGCGAAAGGTCCGAGCCGTGCTCACCGACTCGGTTGAAGAGGGAGTCGGACCTGCCCGCATCACACAAGCAACCCAGGAAGGCGTCGTGGATCTCCCCGCCGAACACCATGAGATCGTAGTCTTTGGTGACCGCAAGCTGCGCGTCGGACCCCGCCGGCTCCGCTGCACCCGTCGAGGAGGCCTGCCGGCTCTCGCGCAGCTTGCGTAGCTCGGTCAGTAGCTTGCTCTCGAGCTGCGCCCTCCGTCGCTGCAGCTCTTCCTGATCTTGCTGGAGCTGGCGGTCGCGTTCCGCCACGCCCACGCCCGGAGCAAAGGCCGGTGCAGTTTGGCTACAGCCGGCTAAACAACCAACACCGAGCACCAGGGACAGCACACCCGCAGTACCGTTCCGCATGCCGCTCTCTATGTACGGTGCTCGAGCAATCCTTCACACCTGCTGTCAGTGGGGCAGCCATTACCAAAATCCGCGGAGCCTGGATTTTCGGGTTTCGGCGCTTAAGATCCTCGTTGGCCGGCCGTGTCATGACGCATGGCGGACGTGAAGCGTCAGCCGGACCTGCCGGCGAGCGGGCGGTTGGCGGGACCAGGCAGGGTCTTGCTGGTCGATGATCAGCCGAAGCTGTTGCGGCTGTTCGAGCGCAGCCTGACCAAGGCGGGGCACGAGGTGGTGACGGCCGAGAATGGGAGATCTGCCGTTGAGCTCGTGCGAACGCAAGATTTCGACGTCGTGGTCAGCGACGTGCGCATGCCGGACATGGGCGGCGTCGAATTGCTGCGCGAGCTGCACGAGCGGGATCCGGATCTGCCGGTCCTGCTCGTTTCGGGATCACCCGACCTGCAGACCGCGCTCAAGGCGGTCGAGTATGGCGCCTTCGAGTACCTGACCAAACCAGTTCCGTTCGACAAGCTCGAAGCGAGCGTGGTGCGAGCAGTCGCGTGCCGCCGCAGCAAAGCCGAGGCAAGCCAGATGCTGGAGGAGTACCGTTCCAGCGAGCGTCGGATAACGCCATCGCGTCAGCGCGAGGCGCCCGAATCGTGGACCGGGGAGTACCTCGGCGGTCGTTATCGGATCGGGCGTTTGCTCGGCACGGGCGGGATGGGCTCCGTTTACGCCGCGACCCGCGAGGATCTGGGCCGGATGCGGGTGGCGATCAAGATCTTGCATCCGCAGCTGGCAGCCGATGAAGGGCTGATCGCACGCTTCCGTCGCGAGGCAGAAACCGTGGGCGCGATCAATCATCCGAACATCGTGCGCATTCTCGACTTCCAGATCGACGACGGGAACGAGCCAGCCTTCCTGGTGATGGAGCTGCTCGACGGACTTTCGCTGCGGCAGGAGTTGCAGCGGCGCGGCTGGCTCATGACCGAGCGCAGCATCTTCATCGCCCACCAGATGCTGGCCGCCCTAGCCGCCGTGCATCGCGCCGGGGTCATCCACCGCGACATCAAGCCCGAGAACGTGTTTCTCACGAGCATGTCGGGCCTCGGTGACATCGTGAAGCTGCTGGACTTCGGCGTTGCCAAGGTGCAGACCGCCCAGACGCTGACGCAAACGGGCGCGGTCGTCGGAACACCCATGTACATGGCCCCCGAGCAGGCCCGCGGCGAGCGGCTAGATGCCCGCTGCGACCTGTATTCGGTCGGCGCAATCCTGTACGAAATGCTGAGCGCTCAGGCCCCGTTCGCTGGCGACAACTACAATGCCCTGCTCTTTGCCATTCAGCAGGGGCAGCCCACCCCCCTGACGGAGCTGCGCGATGACATCGCCGACGACTTGAGGGCCGTGATTGAGCGCTCCATGGCTCGCGACATCGAGCAGCGCTTCCGGACCGCAGAGGAGATGTCGCAGGCGCTCGCGCCCTGGCTCAGCGTGGCCTCGGCCAGCACACCGCCCGAATCTTCGGCGGCAGTTTTCGCGCCCACGATGGTACCTCCGAGCAAGTCGTGATCTTTCTTCCAAGACCGCCAAGCTCGAGGCTAGTGACGCACGACTCCATGGATCATGTGGAGCAGGTATTCCACGCGGTACGGCTTACGGATCCAGTCGCGCACACCCCAAGACGCCGCGATGCGGGGCAGCACCGGCAATCCCGAGGCGAGAATCACGGCGGGGGCAGCGCCGCGTTGCGCTAGCTCTGCCAGAATGGCCTCCCCGCCGAGATCAGGCATGTTCAGGTCGAGCACGATGGCATCGAAGTCGTGAGTGCCAAGCTCGCGTAGCGCGGCCTTCCCGCCATTCGCGACCGTGACATCGAGCTTTTCGCCGAGAGACCAGGCGAGCGTCTCGAGCATGTCCTCGTCGTCATCCACTATCAATACGCGTGGTGCGCTCATGATCGTGCGCTCCTGCCCTCGCCTCAGACTGAACTCTGACAGGAGAAGGCGTGTCCGTCAAAGCATTGACCGGCATGACCGCGACAGGAATTGTCGCGCTCTGTACAAAACGCTACAGCGCTCTCGTATCACCGCCGCCGCAACGCTCACTCACTCATTCCCACACGATATCGTCGATGTGCAGCCGGTTGGCGTCCGGTGTGATCGAGCACGTTGCCACCGTAGGCGTCCGTCGTTTGCTGGAGCTCGGTCACAAACTCGGCGATGCGCTGGTTGTACCAAAGCGCCACCCGACACCAGGCATGTCGGCACCGAGCCGAGCCTTAGAACGAGCTGCGCAAAGTGACGCCCCCGCCCAAAGCGATCGACAAACTCGAACGGCGGGTGATGGGCCGTGGAACGAAAATTCTAGTGCGAATTTTTTTGGAATTTTTGCGCTACCAGGGTTAGAATCGGAGGATGAATCGAGCTCGTAGCTCCCTGTTGCTCCTAGCTACACTGGCCAGCGCCAGCTGCGGCGAACCAACTGGGAGCACGCCGCCGGGAGCGGGAGCTGCGGCCGGGAGCGTGGCGGCCGGCAGCGCGGGTCAAGCGACCGCTGGCACTGGGGGGAGCTCGGACGGGCAAGGCGGCTCGGCGGCTAATGCCGGTGCCGGCATGGCGGGACAACAGATGAGCGCGGGTACCGCGGGCATGGGTGGCCTTGGCGGCGAGTCCCCCGGTCTGCTCGTGGTCGCACCGAGCGAGCTGGTCTTCGCCGGGGTTCAGCAGACGCAGTCGACGCCGCAAAGCATCAGCCTCGAGAATGCCGGCAGTATGCCGCTCGTGCTTGACTCGCTCGAGCTGGACACGGCGGCGAGCGGCACTGACGCCTTCGAGCTCGTCAATCCCCCGCCTGCGGGCACGCAGCTTGCGGGCGGCGGCAAGCAGGAGCTTCAGGTGCGCTTCAACCCGAGCGGTGTCGCCCTGTTCGAAAGTCGCGTGCTCGTGCAGTCGAGTACTCCGAGCCTCGAAACCAGTGTCGCCTTGTTCGGGCTCGGCACGCAGGGCCTGGAAGGCGAGAACGAGCCATTCCTGAAGATCGTCCTCACCACGCTCGGCTTCGACGTGGACGTGGGGGGTGCCGGGCTACTCAGCACCACCACACCCCTCGTGGGCAGCGAAGTGTCGGCCCAGCGCTTCGAAGCATCCGGCACGGGCCCGATCGAGCTGGTGCCGGTGGCGCGCTACTCGCCCGAGGAACCGATCCCGTATGGCTACTACACGCCCGACGCTGAGGTCGAAGTGGGAGTGATCTCGGCCGACCAATACCAGGCCCTACATCCCACTACGGATGCTGGTAGCGAGCGCAGCTTCACCGATCCGGGCGTGGCCTTTGGCGTGTTCACGGTCAGCCAAACCCACTCGACCTACACCGAGGACGCCAAGAACGCTGGCAACCAGGTCGCGCATGCCGTCCGCAGCTATCCGCTGAAAGCGCGCGACGGCAGCGCGATCGAAAATGCCTACTTGCTGTGCTTCGAGGAAGCCGCCAACGGCGACTACCAGGACTATGTCTTCACCCTCAGCAACGTGAAGCCCGTCGCCCCCTGAGCCGGGCCGGGTGGCGGCGAGGCTCACTGGGCGGGGCAAGAGCTCGAGGCGCCGGGATTGGATACGACGTCTCGACCGCAGCCAGGCGTTCTCCTCACCCTTGATTCGTGATCCGGCCGGGTTCGGGGGCGGGCGCGGCTGATCGGGAGGGGTAGCGGGCTCGGAGAGGGGCTCGGGTTTGGACGAGCGCAAATTCGCAGGCGCCGGGAGCGGGGCGGTTTGCGGTCGAGAGGGCCTGCTTGTCGGTGGGACTCATGCCGAGACGCGCACCCGGAGCGCCAGCGCCGGGTCATGTGGAGCCAAACGGTGGGGCGCTGGCACACCGGCTGCGCGAAGGGAGGGCATGAGTCCCACCGACAAGCAGGCCCAACTTCCCTATCACAAACTCATCGCCTACCAGGTCGCCCTGGAGCTAGTGCAGCTGGTGGCGCGCACCCGCATCGGGGAAGCGCAGCTGCGGGCGCAGGCTCGCAAGAGCGCTGCGAGCGCAGCGCTCAACACCGCGGAGGGCGCGGCGCGGCAAACGCTGGCGGACAAGAGCCGCGCCTACGCCATCGCTTTGGCTGAGTGCTGTGAGTGCTGTGCGGCTGTGGAAATCGCCGGCGCCTTGGGTGCCTGCGCGCCAGGCCACGTGCAGGCCGTGCTGGAGCTAGGGACGCGGCTGAAAAACCTGCTCAGCCGGCTTGTGCGCTGAGCCGCGCAGAAAAGCCTCGCAATCTGTCGGGTCACG
>DATEDZ010000105.1:0-89862 GCA_035281385.1 Polyangiaceae bacterium | reverse complement strand
CGCAGCGACGGCCCCTCCCGTGGCGCGCGAAGCGCGACACTTGGGAGGGGCGGCGGCACGCGCAGGCGGCGCAGCCGCCGAGCATGGCGCGGGGTGGGCATCCACTACCCCCTCTAGAAAAGCGCCCAACTCGAGCCTAGGCGAGTCTGGCTCGGTGCACCTTACCCTTGTTCACCAAGGATGAGAGCACGAGCATCTCGGAGACGTCGAAGTGCGCGGCGGCTTCGGCGATCGCATCGTCGTCCGTTCCGCATTCGTCGGTGAATGCATCAAGGTCGCGCCAGGGACAGAGGAACTCGGCAGCAAATGCTCGTTCGAACTTCTGGAGCGCCGTGGCCGTCTTGGACACGGGCAGAACCCGCTGGCTCTGCAATTCCGAGGCGGCCGCGATCAGCCGTGCCAGGTAGAATCGTTGGCTCTGGGGGTTCGCGGTCGGCACGAGCATGGTCGCTCGGCTGGCGCCACGATAGGCCCCGCTTAGTCGAGGCGAGGCACTGCTGACGTTGCGCTGCAAGGGCAATTGGACGTCCAACAAAGCTCCGAGGCGCGCGTTGAGAAGCGGCCCTCCGTCTAAGCTCAAATGAGCCCGAACGCTTTTCGCGAGCTCTTCTCCTCGAGACCAAGCGGGTTCTGAACCATGGGTCCCTGCGGCCGGCACCCAATCGAGGCGGATGCTTGTCGGAGCACCGCGCATGGCGGCCACGGTGGTTTCGAGTCCACCAAGTCCTTCTGGAATCATCGGCAGTACAGCGAGAAGTTCGTCGGTCGCGGTAGGGCCGGCCTCGGAAGCAATGCTCGCAACACTGCCAAACCACTCCGGTGAAGCTGCTCCGGGATCGATTCCTGCGATGGCCTGCAACCGACATGCCGCTGCCACCTTCGGGTCTTCGCGCTCCAGCACGAGTTCCTCTCGCAGCTCGATGAGCTCTTTCTGCCCCGGTAGCGTTCCCGCGACACGCCCTTCCACGGTATCTATGAAAGCAAAGACGGCACGCTCGAAGTCCAAGACTGGAATCTCAAGGTTGACTTCCCTTAGATAGCGGATCGCGGCAACATCGGCTTTGCCCTCCGCTCGGAGGCGGAGCTGTACGAAGTCCCCGTCACTCGCAAAATCCAGCGCTGGCCACGCGTGAGCGCCATCGATTGCGGCCATCGAGTGAGATTCGAGCCAATCGGAAGCAGGCTCTCCACGCCATGGTTCCCAGCGAAGGCGCCAGAAGTTCACGAGGAGCCATCGCGCAATCGGGTACGCGGGCACGTTAATATGGCCTCGGACCGTACGCGCGCTCAGATCCTCAACCTCGGTGAGGATGCCCCGGTCCGCGCCAGCTACGATGCTCAGGGACGCCAGTGTCGCCCGTTCGAGCTCCGTCAAGCCCGAGCCCGGTAACCAGCCGACGACGGAGAAGTCGAGACTGCGGCTCACGGTTCGCACCACGTTGCGACTATCCGATCAAAGAGGGGATCGGAGCGCCGGATCGGATAGCCGTGATAGCGGCCGGCCACGCTTCCGCCGTACATCGCCTCGAATACTTGACCGTGCTCATCAACGACCCATAGCTGTTTGGGCAAACCATCGGAAGCCGTAGCTTCGCTCACAAGCCCCGCGTCGATGGCCATGTTGAAGAGCCTCACCGCATCGTGGCGCCGAAGGAGGGCTGCTTCGTCGCACAGCGTTTTGTCAGGTCGGGGAGCGCTTGGAGGGGTAAGTCCGAAATCACCAGGATTTCTCTTGTGGTGCGGACTCCCTTCGTACTGGGCAACCTGGTGCAGGGTGTGGCGCTCTTCGGGCGATAGGCGCGTGGCTCTGATGCTGCGCCTCGTCTCTCGTTTTGCTTCCAGTGCACGCCTGCCCATTGGAGACGGAAGATACCCCGACGTTGTGTGCATGACCAGTCATGCCGGCAAACGGCTGATCCGACTGCGGCAAAGTCTTGGTGGTTTTGACCGTGGAACGATGTCAAGGGTCCGCTCGAATTGATGGGACGAGGTGTTCGCAAATCTTGACCGCCGAGTCGGCGTGACTGACCAGTGGGCTTTCCGCGAGCGCGACCAACAGCAGGAAGCGGCCCCCTGCGCCGCAGGCCAGGGAGCCACCTCGCGCGCGGCTCAGACCCCGCGCTCCGTGAGCTCCTGGAGCTTGCCGAGGGCCGGGCCGAGCACTTGCGCCACGCTCTCGGTGACGTGCGCGACCGCTTCAGCGGTAGCACCGGCGGCGCGCGCTTCGAGCGTGGCGGCGTAGGCGGCCATGTAGCGACCGCGGACGGCCAGCGCTTGCGCGAGCAGCGGCCAGACCTTGTCGCCCGGCGCGCCCAAGTTGGCGGCGCGACGCAGCGGGGCGATGGCTTCCCCGGCGCGACCGTCGCTGAGCATGGCGGAGCCGAGCCGGAAGTAGATGTCCGAGGCCATTGGCCCGTCGCCAGCGTACTGCACGCCGAGGCGCAGCACCTCCTCGCCCTTGCCGACCTCCCCGAGCACGATGCAGGCGCTGCCGAGCAAGCCCAGCGCGCGCGCGATGAGCCCGCGCGTCTCGACGTTGAGCATCTGGCCTTCGGGCGTGCGCAGGAAGATGGCGAGCGGCGCGGGCCAGGCACCGAGCAGCTCCAGGATGCGGACGTGATCACCGCGCTCGGCGGCTTGTTCGGCCTCCGCGACGCGCGACAGCTCGATGGCGCCGCGGGACTGCGGCCGCGTGACGCGCTCCAGCTCCTCCCGGACGTGGGCGCGCATGCGGGCCCGAAACGCGCTGAGCAGGTACGATTCCTCGATGCCGTCGTGCAGCAGGCGCAGCCGCGACCCTTCGGGCTCGACCGTCAGCTCGCGCAGGGCGTAGCCGTAGAGCGGGGCCAGGAGCAGGTAGCGCACGCCGACGTGAAGCTGCACCGCCTCCAGATCGGTCACGCGCTTGGGGGCGTCCGAAATGGGCTCCTCGGTGATCAGCGCCGAGACCAGGCGTTTACGGAAGTCGCCCAGCGACAGGCGCTGGGCGTCCGCCTCCGTGACCTCCGCGGTTTCGGGGCCGACGACGAAGTCGACCAACGTGTTGTCGGGGTTGCGGCGATCCACCGTGAGCGAGGTGATGCGCGCCCCCGTGATCATCGCGAAGGCGAAGAAGCGCGGCCCCACGATGTCGCACAGCGCCTGGAAGCTGCCGATGCCCTCACCAATGCGCTCGAACCACCCGTCAGTGCGGATAGAATCGAGAGAGACGACAAGGGGCGCAGGCATCGCCTAGGCTTCGGGGTAAGCTGTGAGTCTGTCACGAAAAGCCCTGATAAAACAAGACGTTTTGCGCGAGAGGCTGGTCGATTGGTACGCGCGGGCGCGGCGGGATTTGCCTTGGCGACGAACGCGGGATCCGTACGCCATTTGGGTCAGCGAAGTGATGCTGCAGCAGACGCAAGTCAAGACGGTATTGGGGTACTACGAGCGGTGGATGCAGCGCTTTCCGACGGTGAAGGCGCTGGCGGCGGCGGAGGATGCGGACGTCCTTCATGCTTGGCAGGGGCTCGGTTACTACTCGCGCGCGCGGCGACTGCTGGCCGGTGCACGCGCGGTCACCGAGCGGCACGACGGCCAGCTGCCTCGCGAAGTCGATGCGCTCTTGGCGCTGCCCGGCATCGGGCCCTACTCGGCCGGCGCGATTGCGAGCATCGCCTTCGGGCTGCCAGAGCCGATCGTCGACGGCAACGTGGTGCGCGTCTTGTCTCGCCTCTTCGCGCTGCGCGGCGATCCGGCCAAGGCGCCGCTGAAGAAAGAGCTGTGGCGTCTGGCACGCGAGCTCGTTACCGGGGACGACCCGGCGGCGCTCAATCAGAGCTTGATGGAGCTCGGCGCCACCATCTGCACGCCGGCTTCCCCGCGCTGCCTGGAGTGCCCGGTGCGCGAGCAGTGTCAGGGTTTGGCGCAGGGCCTGGAGCGAGAGCTGCCCGAGCTGGCCAAACGCAAGGCAGCGACCGAAGTGCGGACCGCGGCAGCCTACGTGCGCGAGGGCGGGCGCGTGCTGCTCCGGCAGATGCCGCCCGACGCGCCGCGCTGGGCCGGCCTCTGGGTGCTGCCATTCGTCGAGCTTCGGGGCGGCGAATCGACGCTGGAAGGCGCCGAACGGGCGCTGCGTGAGCTGGGCGCGGAAGGCACTGCGGGCGCCCAGCTCCGCGAAGCCCGCCACACCATCACGCGCTTCCGCATCACGCTGTCGATCGTGGCGTGCGAGCTCGGGGGTCGCTCCACGCTGCCGAGCGGCCTCGGCCTGTTCGCGGAGAACCAGCGCGAAAAACTCGCCCTGCCCTCGGTCTACTCGCGCTTGCTCAAGGCGCTCGCACAGGCTCCAGACAAATAAGTCTGTTAAAAATGGTCAGCGGCGCTGACGACCGCAGCCGCAGCAGAAGAGACGGCCCCAGAAGCGCCAGAAGCCGCACCAGACGGCGACGAGGCAGCCGGGGCGGCTGCCGCCGGTGCCGGTGCCGGTGCCGCCTTCGGGGGTGTCGGTCGTGCTGGTGATGGTGCCGTCGGAGCTTCCGACCATGGTCTGCAGCTGGAGGTAGCGATTGAGCTTCAGGCCCGCGGGGCTCACGGCGGTCGCGTCGATGTCGACCGTGTAGACGCCGACCAAGCCGGTGTCGGTCATCTCGCCGGTGTAGGCGCCGTTGGTGTCCCGCGTGAGCGGGACGAGGCGCACCACGCCGTCGGGGCGTTTGACTCGGGCGTCGGGGTCGTGAGCGAGCACGACAGGCGCGCCATAGAGCGTGGGCTCGGCGACGATTTTGAACGGCTTGCCCACCTTCCGGTCCGGGTGCGAGATGTGGCCACGCAGCTTGAGATCGCTCTTGACCATCGCCATGACCGAATAGGCGAGGTTAAGGCCCTTCTGGTCGTTGCCATCGGGGGGTGAGGTGTTCTCGAGCCACACCTTCCAGGTCCCAACATGCGCTCGAGGGGCTGCAAAGGGCGGTAGCAGGCAGCGTAGGACCAGATGTGTCCTGTCGAGCGCGCCGCGTATGTTGTTGACGGTACCAGCCAGAATGTCGGCGGCCTGGACGATGGCTCCGTCGGGCGCCTCGAGCCAGATCTTGGGCTGGTGTTTGCGCGCCTTCTCGCGGCGGAACAGCAGCACGAAGTCCACCTGGAAGTCGGTGTCGCCGATGACCACTTCGGTCGCTTGCTTCTGGCCCGGCATGGCGACGAGCTCCGGGTCGAGCGCGAAGTCAGCGTCGGCGCTGTTGCTCAGCACCTTCATGAACAGCTCACGGACGAGCAGGTCCGTGACGATGGGGCCAGTCTGGTACTTGTAGCCGCTCGTGACGGTGACGATGTCGTCGAACTCGCTGTCGATCGTGTCCAGGCCCACGCCGATCGCGAACACGCGCGGCACGCCATTGGTCGCCGCGTTGATGTCCGCCAGCGCCGCAGAGAAAGCGGGCGGCGTGTTGTGATGGCCGTCGGTCATCACAATCATGGCTCGCCGATGCGTCGGTGAGGTCGACGCCAGCGCGTCCAGGACCTCCATGCCCAGGATCATGCCGCCCGCAATGGTGGTGTAACCGTCGGGCGCCAGCGGCGTGCCGGTGGTGACCGAATTGCGCAGGGCGGCCCTCGATCCGATCGGTCCGGCCAGCGTCATGCCAAGCAGGATGTCTTCCGGGTTGCGGTAGCGATCGTCGAACCGCACGATGCCGATGTTGTCTTCGTCCTCCAGCAGGTCGACGAAGAGCCGAGCCGCGTCCTCGACCGCCTCGGAGCGCGTCGCTCCCGTATCGGCGGTGGTGCCGGCCATGCTGCCCGAGCGATCCAGGACCAACACCGAATGCACGATCGGCGGGGGGACGGAGTTGGCCTGCAGCAAGACATTGACCGACGCCGTGAAGGCGTCGTCGGTCGTGATCGTGATGGTGCCGCCGTGCGAGCCGGTCGCGCTGGGCGCGGTGTACTCGATCGTGACGTCGACGTGCCCGACGCCGCCCGCCGCAACAGCGGTCACCGCAATCGTACCCGGCGCGCCAGCCCACAAAAAATTGGCTGGGAGCGCCGGCAGCGTGTACTCGACCGGGCTCGTCAGGTTGTCGTTGTCGTGATGAAGGCGAAGGGTGGCCACCTGGGTGCGGCGGTAGGGCACGTCGGGCAGGCTCACGGTGGTGCCGGAGCCGCCCGCAATGACTTCGACGCGGACCTTCGAGGTGCGGGCGGCGGTGACAGCATGCTCGGCATGGATGCGCCCGTAGCCGACCTCGTCGTGCCAATCCCCGTCGGGATGGGCGGCATCGGCAACGAACACGTAGCTCGAGATCTTCTCGGCTGTGCGGTAAAGGAGGCAGCGCAAGTCATCGGCGGTGAGCCGCGAGTTGTGGCTGAGCAGGAGCGCCGCAACGCCCGCAGCATGGGTGGCCGCGGCGCCGGTGCCGCTGAAGGTCTGGATGTAGTTGGGGTTGACGGCGGTCGTGTTGTAGCCGTTTGCTGCCGTGATATCGGTGGTCTTGATCGCAGTGCCGGGCGCGACCACGAATTGGCCCGTCGCGTCGTAGCGCGAGCCCCAGGTCGCGCCGACCGGCGCAGTGCCGGGCCCAGTCGCGGCGCCCGTGACTCGCAAGGCTCCTGCGCCCGCCGTGACGGCCCCCACCACGATGATTCCAGGCAATGTCGCCGGAAATGGCAGCGTCGCGACGTCGGTGTCGCCGGTCGCCACGCACACGGCGATGTCGTCAGCCAGCGCAGCCTCGATGGCGGTCTGCACGGCCGCCTGGTCCCCCACCGCGATACTCAGCCTGCCCGAGAGCAGGATCACTCGGCGGTGGCCAGCGCCACTATTCGGCAAGGCTCGCGTGCGAGCTTCGGTGATCGCCAGCACCAGGTTTGGCCCGCTCGTGGGCTGGGCAACCGCGACCGAATGCAGCCGCACATGCCGCGCGATACCGACAACCCCGATGCCCGATGCGGCACCCCAGTCCGCGCCGATGATGCCGGCGCAGGCCGTGGCGTGCGCGCCCTCACCCGCGAGTCCGAGCGGTGCGTTGGTCGCGACGCCACCCGCGACGTCCCAACCAAAGTTCTCGGCCCCGTGGTTCAGCTCTCCGTGAGTCAGCTGGACACCGTTGTCTATCAGGCAGACGTAAACGACGTTCCTGCCACCGTTGGGGACCGCAGGCGGATCCGTTGACGCAGCCGGAGGAGTCGGCAGATCCCACGCCTCGGGCATGTGGATGCCCTCGAGATTGGCTTGTGGCCAAAGAGGTTCGCTCACCGAATCGGGTGCCGACGGCATAGCGCGGAAGGCAACTAGGGACCTTGCCCCTTGTCAATGAGTAGATTTCCGCGTCTCATAGCCGCCCTCCCAGGCCCGTAACATCATTTGTCGCTGCGGAATGGTCATTGGATGATCGCTGTTCTTGCGGCATCCATCCTCGTGCTAGGGATGGGATGATGAGCAAGCGTGGCCTCAACGGCCGACCCGCAAGCTCGATGGAGGAGAGAGATGGCGCGCGTCTTCGGTGCAACGGTCGTGGCAGGGTCGCTATTGCTGGGTGCCTTCTCGGCCTGCGCCAGCTCACAGGACAATCCAGCTGGCGGCACGGCCGCACCCGCCCCCGGCCCAGCGCTCGAGGAGTCGAACGTGGGCAACGTTTCCGCGCAAGACTGGAAGTTGCCGCAGGCTGGCCTCCTCCCCGCCTCCGCCCTGACCAAGACCTGGCTCGAACGAGCGCAACGGTGGGCTCAGGTGGATCGGCTGCTCTCGCGGGTCCTTGCGTCGAACGACACGGCCTGGCTGAGCGATGGCCCGCTCCAAACCAGTCAGCTGAACTCCAGCGCCTATCGGCTCACGGCCGGCGCCCAGTCGGACGCGCTCTTCGTGACCACCGGCATTGCTGCCAGGTCACCCGTCGAGGTGTCGCTGGCCCCGGGCAGCGGGCTTGGGTTCGCGTTGGCCCGCCAGGGGGCGCGAGACGTGCCCGGACAACTCGAGCGCGGGCGGCTGGTTTTCGCCGACGCTTTTCGCGCCACCGACGTGGTGCTGGCCGCTACGGCGAGTCAGGTCGAAGAGCTGCTGATCCTCAAGGATGCAGGCGCACCTCGCGCCTTCTCTTGGGAAGTGACGTTGGGCTCTGAGCTCTCGGATCTCGTGAAACAGCCGGACGGATCACTCCTGGCGCGAGCACTCGACGGGCCGGCGGCGCTGCGGGTTCGCCCAGCCCGGCTCATTGACAGCTACGGCCAGTCACGCCCCGTGGACCTGCACTGGGACAAGCCGCGACTCACGCTGAGGATCGACGCTCATGGCCTCACCTACCCGCTGCTGCTCGATCCCATGATCGAGAGCGCGCTGTGGGAGTCGGCACCTAGCGCCGGAGGTACTGCCCGCGTTAGCCACGCAGCAGCAAGGCTCGCTGCCGGAGGCCTGATCTACGGCGGCGAAAACCCCGACGACGGCGTGCTCGCCACGACCCAGCGTTACACCGGTGGTACTTGGAGCCCGCTTTCGCCCGCGACGAGCCCAGGCCCCCTGCGCAACCACGCGATGGCGTTCGACGGAACGAACATCGTGATGTTTGGCGGTCACAGTGGCGCAGCGCACCAGGGCAAGACTTGGGTCTGGACCGGCAGTGATTGGTCCGAGCGCTGCACGGTCGGGATGCCGTGCGCCAGCGCCCCCACCGCCCGGCAGGGGATGGCCATGGCCTTCGCCGGCGCGGGTAAGGTACTGATCTTCGGTGGGGGAGTGGCGCCAAGTAGTGCGCTGGTCGACGAGACCTGGGAGTTTGCCGCCGGAACCTGGACCGCCAAATGCACCGCTTGCGTGAGCGGGACCAGCAAGCCATCGGCGCGTAGCTTCTCCGCGATGGCTTACGCGGGGGGTAGCTCGGTGTTGCTATTTGGTGGCATCGCCGGCGGCGAGAACGACCAAACCTGGCTCTGGAACGGCACCAGCTGGAGCCAGGTTTGCACCGGCTGCGTCACCGGCTCCAGCAAGCCCAGCGCTCGCGGCCGACAGAGTATGGTGTGGGACGAGCATCGCCAGAAGGTCTTGTTGTTCGGCGGCCGCGACGTCAACGGCCAACTCTTCGACGAAACGTGGGAGTGGGACTCTGGAAACGATGAGTGGTTGCTGACCGCCAGCTCGGGACCCGTCGAGCGAATGCACGCGGCCATGTTCTACGACATGACCAGCAAACGCGTCGTGCTCTTCGGCGGCACCGACAACGTGAATCCGCCGCTCGCCGACACCTGGCTCTACCACGCGCGCGGCGGTGACTGCACCGACGCCGGCGACTGCAACACCGGCTTCTGCAAGGACGGCAAATGCTGCGAGACCGCCTGCGACGCGGATTGCCGAACCTGTGCCGGCGCGAATTGGGGCCTTTGCGGCAACGTGGCGAGCGCCGAAGACTCCGACACCTGCCACACCACCGAGACCTGCAGCGCGGCAGGCGTGTGCAAGCTCCAGCAAGGCGAGACGTGCTCGCTGGCAAATGGTTCCGAGTGCATCACGGCCAATTGCGTCGATGGACGCTGCTGTGAAAGCACCTGCACCGCGGCCTGTAAGTCCTGCGGTAACGCGACGGGCAGCTGTTCGAACCTCACGCAGTTCTCGACCGACACCTCCCCCGTCTGCTCGGGCAACAACTCTTGCGATGGCAACGGCGCCTGCAAGGAGAACAACGGGCAAACCTGCTCGAGCGCCGGCGAGTGCACCAGCGGCTACTGCGTCGATGGGCGCTGCTGCGAGAGCGACTGCACGACGCCCTGCAAGTCGTGCGGCAATGCAACCGGCACCTGCACCACCAACGTGGCCAAGGGCTCCGCCGACTCCAACGCCAGCCCGGCCTGCACCGGCGCTGGGGCCTGCGACGGCGCCGGCACTTGCAAGAAGTCCAATGGCCAGAATTGCCCCGGCGGCGTCAGCGACTGCGCCAGCAACTTCTGCGCCGATGGCAAATGCTGCGACACGGCGTGCACTGGCGAATGCAACGAATGCTCTGACGGCAGCTGCAGCGTGAGGGCGGCCGCTTCACCGGGCGACCCGAGCTGTAGCCCCTACGCCTGTAACGGCTCGAGCGCGGACTGCCCGACCAGCTGCGCCAACGACAACAGCTGCGCCAGCGACCACTACTGCAACGCCAGCAACGTTTGCGCGCCGGACGAAGCCGTCGGTACGGCCTGCACGCGGAATCAACAGTGCCAGGGTAACCAGCACTGCGTCGATGGCTTCTGCTGTAACGAGGCGTGCGGCGGCGCTTGCAAGGGCTGTAGCAATGCCACGAAGGGCGTCGGCGCCGACGGCAGCTGTGGCGATATCGTGTCCGGCGGGGCGCCGCGGGCTCCGGGCTGCTCGGTCGGGGGACCTTGCCTGGCGGACGGCAAGTGCAATGGCACGGGCGCTTGCCGAGCCTTTGCGCCGAACACGACCGCCTGCGGCGCCGGGACCGTCTGCGTCGGCAACTCGGTGTCGGGACAGCTATGCGACGGCACCGGCGTTTGCGGCGCGGCGGGCGGCAGTCAAGACTGCGCGCCGGCCAAGTGTGCGGGCGGCGTTTGCACGACCAGCTGCACCGGGGACGCCGATTGCGACCCCGCGACCGGCTTCTGCGCCGGCAGCGTGTGCGCGACCAAGCTCGACGACGGCGAGAGCTGCAGCGGAAGCAACGAATGCGCCGGCAGCAACTGCGTCGACGGCATCTGCTGCAACAACGCCTGCGCCGGCGACTGCCAAACTTGCGCCACCGGCGTGTGCCGGGTGCGTGAGGCGGGCTCCGAAGGTGGTCCGAGCTGCGCGCCTTTCGTGTGCGACGGGACCTCGCCGAATTGCCCGGACGACTGCACGAACGACGACGTCTGCATTCTGACGCACTACTGCAAGGTCTCGGACAATACCTGCGAGCCTCGCGTGAACGGCACGCCCTGCACCGCTGACGACCAGTGCCCCGAGCCCTTCTGTGTCGACGGCGTGTGCTGCACGACGGCGTGCGACGGTCAGTGCGAGCAGTGCGATGCGACCGGCGAGTGCGTTACCACTACGGGTGCCCCAGCCGGCACCCGCGACCCCTGCCCTGGCCACGCCGACTGCGCCGGCAGCTGCGACGGCACGAATCGCGAGGCCTGTACCGACGCCAAGGAAGTCGGCACCGCCTGCGGCACACCCAGCTGCTCGGCCAACATCGCGGCGGCCAGCAGCTGCGACGCCGACGCCGCCTGCGTCGAGGTCGAAGCCGCCTGCGACCCGTTCGTGTGCGGCGACACCACCTGCAAGACCACTTGCGAGGAAGATCAGGATTGCCAGCCGGGCTTCAGCTGCGCCAATGGGGACTGCATCTCCAGCGATGGCGGGGTGTGCAACGACGAGGGGACCCAGCTCACTTCACCGGATGACACCGTGACCGACTGCGCGCCCTACATCTGCAGCGCCGGTGAGTGCCTGCGCAACTGCACTTCCAGCACGGAATGCCAGTCGGGCAATGCCTGCAACACCGAGCGAGGCGACGGCGTGTGCGAGCCGACCACGACGGGCGACACCGGCGCCGACGACGCCGGCTGCGGCTGCCGTCAGGTCGGCGCCAACGGGAGCCCACGTGGCACGCTGCTCGGCTTGATGATAGTCGGCCTCCTGGCCCTGCGCCGCCGCCAGCGCTTGAGCACAATACGCGAGCCGGTGCTACGCTGAGGGCCCAGCGACGGGCGCCGATCCGGCCCTCGTTCTCCCGATGCCAGTCATTTCATACTTCTTCGGAATCTACGTCCGCATGTACCGTGTCGCCGGAGCGGATCAATGATCAAGATCGTTGGCGCAAAGCCCGTACGGGACCACGTCCTCGGCCTCGAGTTTTCCGACGGTAGTTGCGGCGACTACGACCTGGCGCCGTTGATCGCTCGTGGCACTCCGCTTACGTCGATGCTCGCAGACGACACCTACTTCAGGCGATTCTTTCTGGAGCTCGGTGCGCTGTCCTGGCCGAATGGCTTGGAGCTCGCACCTTCGGCGATCCATCGGCAGCTGAAAGACCGTGGGGAGCTCAAGCCTCCGGCGCGCGTCGCGTAGCAACCGATTGGACAAGGATACCCGCCTCGGTGTGCTCGTAGCGCTGGCCTGCGATCACGAGCGCGCAGCGATAGAGCAAGGTCGCCCTCGAGCACGCCCGAGAAGCCGGCAGCCCGGACCTCGCGCACTGGAGGCAAGTCCAGCGCTGCAATGACGCTCTCCGGCAAGGCGCAAATATCGGCGCCAGAATCGAGCTTGCCCTCGAGGGACATGCTGTCGCGCCCGGACCCCCCGCGAGTCAGAGCTTCATCGGTTCGAGCTTGTCGGGATTGATACCGAGCTTCTGAATCGCGGCGGCGACTTCTTTCGCGGAGAGCTTGCCGTCGAGGCGCAAGCCGTGAAGCGCACCGAGCACGACGTTTTCGGCGTCGACCTCGAAGTGGCGGCGCAGGGCCTCGCGGGTGTCGCTCATGCCGAAGCCGTCGGTGCCGAGCGCCACCAGGGTACCGGGGATGAAGCGCGCGATGCTGTCGGGCGTGTGCTTGATGTAATCGCTGCAGGCGATGAAGGGGCCTTCGACGCCCTCGAGCACTTGCTGGATGTACGCAGCGCGCGGCTCCGCTTCGGGATGCAGGCGCGCGTGGCGCTCGCAGCTCATCGCGTCGTAGCGCAGCTGCTGGTAGCTGGTGACGCCCCAGATGTCGGCGGAGACGCCGAACTCGGCCAGCATCGACTGCGCCTTCATCACCTGCTGCATGATCGAGGACGAACCGAAGAGCTGCACGTGTTTGCCCAGCTTCTTCTCGGCCGGGCGGAACTTGTAAATGCCCTTGAGGATGCCTTCCTTCTGCCCCTCGGGCATCGGAAGCATGGCGTAGTCTTCGTTCTGCAGCGTGATGTAGTAGTAGATAGCCTCGTCTTTTTCGTACATCCGGTGCAGGCCGTCTTCGACGATGGCCGCCAGCTCGTACGCGAACGTGACATCGTAGGCGACGCAGCTCGGCACCGTCATCGCGATGTGGTGACTGTGGCCGTCTTCGTGCTGCAAGCCCTCGCCGTTGAGCGTGGTGCGACCGGCGGTGGCGCCGAGGATGAAGCCGCGCGCCATCTGATCTCCCGCCGCCCAGAACTGGTCGCCGGTGCGCTGAAACCCGAACATCGAATAGAAGATGTAAAACGGGATCATCGGCTGGTTGTGCGTCGCCGACGACGTGGCTGCCGCGATGAACGACGCCATCGAGCCGGCCTCGGTGATGCCCTCTTCGAGCACCTGACCGTCTTGGGCCTCGCGGTAGTAGAGCAGCTTGCCCTTGTCGATCGGGGTGTAGAGCTGGCCCTTGGGCGCGTAGATGCCGACCTGGCTGAACAGGGCATCCATGCCGAAGGTGCGAGCTTCGTCGGGCACGATCGGCACGATGCGCTTGCCGATCTTCTTGTCGCGGAGGAGCTTGGCGAGCAAGCGTGAGAAGACCATGGTGGTCGAGGCCTCGCCCTTGGCCATGCCTTTGAAGAACTCGTCGAACACGTCCGAGCCCGGGATCTCGAGCTTGACGTCGACCTGCGTGCGGCGCTTGGGCAGAAAGCCGCCGAGCGCGCGGCGCCGCTCGAGCACGTACTCGACCTCGGGACTCTTCATGCCGGGGTGGTAAAACGGCGGATCTGCGAGCTGGTCATCGGGCACCGGCAGCTGCAGGACGTCGCGGAACGCCTTGAGCTCTTTCTCATCCATCTTCTTTTTCTGATGGGTGACGTTCGAGCCTTCGAAGCCTTCGCCGAGCATCCAGCCCTTGACCGTGTGCGCCAGAATAGCCGTGGGCCGGCCATCGTTGGTCGAAGTAGCGCGCTGGTAAGCCGTATAAACCTTGCGGCTCGAGTGGCCGCCGCGCTGCAGGCGCGCGACCTCCTCGTCGGTCATGTCCTTGACCAGCTCGTGCATGCGCGGATCGAGCGCGAAGAATTGCTCACGGACCACGTCGCCGGTGGCGGTCGTCAGGCGCTGCCACTGGCCATCGACCACCGCGTTCAGGTGCCGGCGCAGCACGCCTTCCACGTCGCGCACGAACAGCGGATCCCAATTCTCGGCCCACACGATCTTGATCACGTTCCAGCCGGCCCCGCGGAAGATCGCCTCGAGATCCTGGATGATCTTGCCGTTGCCGCGCACCGGGCCGTCGAGGCGCTGCAGGTTGCAATTGACGACGAACGTCAGGTTGTCGAGCTGCTCGCGCGCCGCGATGCTGAGCGCGCCTAGTGACTCGGGTTCGTCGGTCTCCCCGTCACCCACGTAGCACCACACGCGCGACTTGGACGTGTCGGCAAGCCCGCGGTTGTGCAGGTAGCGGTTGAACCGGGCCTGGTAGATCGAGCCGATGGGGCCGAGGCCCATGCTGACGGTGGGAAATTCCCAGTAGTCGGGCATGAGCCGCGGGTGCGGGTACGACGACAAGCCCTTGCCGCGCTCGGCCTCGCGACGGAAGCGGTCCATCTGCTCCAGGCTGAGCCGGCCCTCGAGGAACGAACGGGCGTAGATACCGGGCGAGGCGTGGCCCTGGAAGTAGATCTGGTCGCCCGAGCCGTCCGCGTCCTTGCCGCGGAAAAAGTGATTGAAGCCGACCTCGTACAGCGTGGCGCTCGAGGCGTAGGTGGAGATATGACCGCCCAGGCCGCTGAACTTGGTGTTGGCCTTGTGCACCATCACCGCCGAGTTCCAGCGGATGATGCGCCGGATGCGCTCCTCCATCTCGTCGTCACCCGGAAACTCGGGCTCCTCTTCGGGACGGATGGTGTTGACGTAGTCGGTGCTGAGCGGCAGCACCGGCTCGACGCCACGCAGGCGCGCGGCGTCGACCACGCGGCTGATCAGGAACTGCGCGCGCTCACGCCCTTCCGCTTCGACCACCGCGTCGAGCGATTCGATCCATTCTTGGGTCTCTTGCGGATCGCGATCCGAATCTGGCCTGTAGCTATCCACAAGGCCTAACTACGCCGGCCAGCGAACCAGTTCAAGCCATTGTGGCGGCACAGTCAGAGCCACCTGGATCCGGTACAACCGTCTGTCACGCCTGGGTCACATCGACGCAGCGATGGCTCGGGCGACGCGCTGGCCGTCGAGGGCCGCGCTCACGATACCGCCGGCATATCCGGCCCCTTCTCCACACGGATACAGGCTCGAAAACCCCGGCGCTTCGAGGGACTCGGGGTCGCGCGGGACCCGCACAGGCGAGCTGGTGCGCGACTCGACACCGATCAGCACGGCCTCCTCACTGCGGTAGCCGCGCAGCTTTCGGTCGAACGCGGAAAGCGCCTCGCGCAGGCGGTCGGCCAGCTTCAGCCCAGAAGCGTCCAGCACCGGTCCGACATCGTCAGGGGTCAAACCAGGTATGTAACTGGTCTCGGGCAGCGTGCTCGACGCGCGCCGCGCGAGGAAGTCGGTCACGCGCGTCGCCGGAGCAGCCAACGCACCCCCACCCGCGGCAAAGGCGGCGCGCTCGATGAGGCGCTGTAACTCCACGCCGCCGAGCGCCCCCCGGAAACCCGCGCGCTCCACGTCCTCGGGCTCGATCGCCACGACCAGGCCCGAGTTGGCATAAGGCGAATCGCGCCGCGATAGGCTCATGCCATTGACGACCAGCTCCCCGGGCTCGGTCGAAGCCGGCACCACGAAACCGCCCGGGCACATGCAGAACGAGAACACGCCGCGATCGGCGACCGTCTCTGCCAGGCGATACGAGGCGTTGGGCAGCTTGGGGTGGTCGGCGAAGCGACCGTACTGGATGCGATTGATCAACGGCTGGGGGTGCTCGATGCGCACGCCGAGCGCGAACGGCTTGGCCTCGAGCCGCACGCCTGCCTCCGCCAATAGCGCGAAGACGTCACGCGCGGAATGGCCCGTGGCGAGCACCACCGCGCGCGCCTCGAGCTCACGACCGTCAGCCAGCCGCACGCCCGTGACGCGCCCCGTCGCCTGGAGCAGGCCCACCACACGCGCGCCGAACTCGAACTTCACGCCCACGCCGGCGAGCTTTTCACGCAACACGGTCACGACCTTCGGCAGTCGGTTCGAGCCGATGTGCGGACGGGCATCGACGAGAATTGCTTCGGGCGCGCCGTGCAGCGCCAAAAGCTCGATCACGTCGCGCACGCTGCCGCGCTTGTGCGCGCGCGTGTAGAGCTTGCCATCGCTGTACGTGCCAGCGCCCCCTTCACCGAAGCAGTAGTTGCTATCGCGATCCACGGCGCCGCGTTGATGCAGCGCCTTCAAGTCGTGACGTCGAGGCTGCACCGTCTTGCCACGATCGACGACCAAAACCGGTAGACCATGACGCGCCAGCTCGTAAGCGCAGAACAGACCCGCCGGGCCGTCACCCACGACCACGACCGGCGGCCCTGCCATGCTCGGCTCGCGCGGCGGAGCTCCGCCCAGCGGCTCGCGCGACGCACCAGTAAGCCCGACGATTAAGTGGAAACGCACCGAGCCGCGGCGCGCATCGATGGAGCGCCGCAGCAAGCTCGGCTCCGGCACGGCTTCTGGCGGCACGCTCAGCTTGCGCGCCACATGTTCGCGCAGCGCCGCGCTATCGCTGGCTTCGTCCAGGCCCAGCTCGATTTCCACTTCTTCTGGCAAATGCGCGTGCGGCAACGCCGATGCTGTAGCAAATGCCCGGACCTGGCGAAACTCGCGGGCTCTTGATAGGGTCGGCGGCGGTTGAACCCCCCGCCCGCGCCCCCCGTCAGCGCTCCGAGCGGCCTGGACGACGTCGCGCTCGTCCACGCCATGGCTCGCGGTGATGCCGAAGCTCTGGCGCTGCTCTACGATCGCTACTCCGGCACCATGCTGGCGCTGGCGCAGCGCATCGTGGGCCGGGGCGCCGAGGCGGAAGACGTCATCCACGACGTCTTCCTGGAGGCCTGGCGGCACTCGGCGGACTACGACGCGACGCGCGGCAGCGTGAAGTCCTGGCTGCTGCTACGCGCCCGCAGCCGGGCACTCGACGTGCAGAAATCGGCGCGGGTCTCCAAACAGCATAGCGCGCTCGACGACAGCTGGCTTCAGGAGCTGGCGGACCCGAGCGGCGCCGAAAATCCGGACCGACTGCGCATCCGCAAGGTGCTGTTGGCGCTGCCGCCGGAGCAGCGTGAGGTGCTGCTGCTCGGTTACTTCGAGGGGCTGTCGTCGAGCGAGATCGCGCTGCGCGTGGGCGTCCCGCTCGGCACCGTGAAGTCGCGCGTGGCCGCGGCGCTGAGCGCGCTGCGCGGCGCGCTCTCCGATTCGGTGGTGGAGCTGCGATGAGGCGCCGCGATGGGCTCGAGCTGCCCGAGTTTGCTCGCAACCAGGGCCGCGCGTGGCGACCGCCGGCAACGGGCTGGTCAGATCCGACTCGCGGCGGGCTCGCGTTTTCCCACCACGAGCACCTGGGTCACGGAGCGCATGGTACATGATCTTGTTCAACGCGCTGGCGGAGCGGGAAGCTCTATTTCGAGCACCGCGGCCTTGCCGCGTTGGATCATGCGGTGGGTGGGATTGACGTTGGCTCGCAGCGTGACGACCAGCCGCACCGACTTCTTGTCGGCGACCAGCACCGCGCTCACCGCGCTCGAGCTGAAATCGCGGAGCAGTAGCGGGTTCTTGTTGTTGCGAAGCGGCACGCGCGCGCCGACGAGCTTGTACTCGATGACCTGCGCGGCTCGTTTTACCTCGACGGCGACCGACTCGGTCATCTCGACGAAGAGGATGCCGCGACCATCAGCTAAGGCTTGGTAGCCGCTGAACGTGATCTCGGGCCCATCCTTGGCCTTTCTCGCAGCCAGCTCGACCACTCCGGAAGGCTGGGACCGGCCGACCTCCGCCTGCAGCAACCAAACAGCTGCCGCGCACGCGGCGAGCGAAAGCCCGAGAACCCGGCTGCGTCGATGGACCATGACTCGAAGTTTGACATTTCAGCGCACAAAACCCAGGGGGTCAAAGATCCGCGCACTCTCGCGCCGAATCAGGATCGGGCTTAGCGAAGGACTTCGCTAGACAGCGGCGCTGGCTCGTCAGCGGACTCGGCCGTCACGTGGGCAAGCGGTCTGCTCGCTCACGCGACCACGCAGATACCCGCAAGAGCCCTATTATTCCGGAGGCGAAATCGCCAAACGCGAGGCTAGGTGGTGGGTGAAAATACGACCATCTGCAAGCTCGCGGGCGGCGACGACGTCGCGCGCCAGGTGCGTAAACAGCAGGATCTGCGTGTGCTCCGAAAACTCAGCCAGCACCTCCAGGGCCACCTTGGCCCGGCTCTCGTCGAACTCCACCAGAACGTCATCGAGCACCAGCGGCAGGGGCGGCGCGGTCTTCACGTAGCGTTCGATGCTGGCCAGCTTCAGCGCCAGGTAGAGCTGAAAGCGCGTGCCCCGCGACAGCTCCTTGACCTCGAGCCCCTTGCCGTCTTCGGCCCGGATGCACTCGAGCCTCGCCTCTTCGAGTCCCACCTGCAGCCGGGAGAAGCTACCGAGCGTGAGGCGGCTGAACAGCTCGCCGGCGCGCGATAGCACCGGCCCCTGGTTGCGCTCGCGGTAGCCTTCGACCACGCGCTCGAGCACCACGCTCGCCAGGCGGCGGCGCACCCAGGCCGCCGATAGCTCGGCCATGCGCGCCACCGTCGCTGACAGCTCCTGAGCTGCCTCGGCGCCCTCCTCCCCCTCGTAGGCGTGAAGACCAACTTTCAGGCGCTCGACCTCGCCCTCGAGCGCGCGCCAGTCTTCCTCGCAAAGCGGGATCAGATCCTCGAGCTCGGCGAGCCGCGCGGCGACCGCCAGCTTGTCGCTCTGTCGCGCTTCGTCGGCGAGCGCCGTGACGTTCTCTCCCTCGCACACCTCCTCCAGACGCGCCTCGAGCTGCTCGAGCTCGGCATCCAGCACGCGCGCCCGCTCCACCCTCTGTTCGAGCTCCAGCAAGGCCGCAACGTCCGGAGCGCCTGCTTCCTGGCACAGCTCCGTGAGCGCTTGCCGTTCGGCCTCTCCGCGGCCGCGCACCTCAGCGAGCTCACGCCTGACGCGCTCGACGTCGTCGGTGACCGCCCGACGCTCACGCGCTTCGTCGACCGCCTTCTTGTGCAGGTCCACGAGCCTGGCGGCCGCTTCGGGCGGGGCCAGCGCGTTGAGCTCCGGTGCAAGCTCCGCGGTTTGCTCGCGGACCTGCGACGCGAACTGCTCGATGTCGCGCTTGATGCCGTCCACCCGCCGCTCCATTTCGGACAGCTTTTGCCGCTGCAGCGCGAGGTCCGAAAGCGCCCCGACCAGGGCCAGGGCCTGCTCCGGCCTCGCTTCGGGCCCGAGCCCGAGCGGACGCGCCGCAACCTGCCACTCCTTTTGCCACGCGCTCAGAGCGCGCCGTGCCTCGTCGATGCGTTTCTCGGCGGCGCCCGCTGCTGCCTGCGCTCGCGCGAGCTCCTGCTCCCCGCGCGCGAGCTCACGCCAGCCCTCACGCTCCTCTTCGAGCAGGCGCGCCGCCTCGCGCGGCAAGAGCTCCGCCTTGGACAGCGTGCGCAGCGTGCGCTGCCAGCGCACCGTCACTTCTACGAGCCTCTCGCGAGCCAGCTGCAGCGCCTCCGCGAGCGTCGATTGTTCACGCTCGCGCTGCAGCAGCTGCTGCTCGAGCGCCTCCGCGTTGGCAACGCGTTCCGCCTCACTGCGCAGCCGATCTGCCAGGACATCGGCTTGCGCGGTCGTCTGCGCCAACGCGGCCAGCGGCAGCGCTAGCTCCAGGGCCTTGCGCTTGGGATCCGCCGCCAGCTCTTGCACCTCGCGCAGCCGGGCATCGCGATCCCCGCGAGCCCGCTGCAGCAGCCCTTCGCTCGGCACACCCTGCTGACCTTTGAGAAGCTCCAGCCGATGCCGCAGGCTCTCCCGTTCGCGTTCGGCTTCACGCTGGCGGCAAATCGTGGCCTGAAGCGCCTCCTCCGCTTGCCCGAGCTCACCGTCGAAGCGCTCCAGCACCTCGGGCGGCAGCAGCGCGTCGCGCTCGATGCGCCGGGCCGCGCGTGTCTGCGTCAGCACCCGGCTCAGCGCGTCCACGGCCGCCAGCGCTTCGGGCTGCTGTCGCTCGGCGCTTTCGAGCTTCAACAGCAGGCCCTGATGCTCGCGCCCGAGCGCCTGCAAACGCGCTTGCTCCGCGACCGGTAGGCTGCGCGCCATCACGCTATCGAGCTCCGTCCCCAAACCCAGACGCTGAAGCTCGCTGTGCACCGCGTCGCGCAACGTGGCCGCCTCGGCCTGACGCTTGGGCAGATCGGCGATGTCCTTTTCGGCGCGACCGATACGCCGATCGATAGCGCGGATACCGTCGGCCGCGATACGGAGCAGCGGGCTCGGCTCCGGCAGGCGCTCGAGCTTACCATGTAGCTCGGAGAGCTGGCGCGACAGCCTGCCCACATCGCGCTCGGCTTCTGCCACCACCGACAGACACTTCTCGCGGCGCTCACCGAGGTCGCGCCGCAAGCGCGGTACGCGGCCGAGGGCTTCGCGCTCACGCAGCTTGCGGTCGCGTTCCCCCACGCTCGACAGCACATTTTTCAGCCGGCCGAGGTGCTCTTTCTCGGCGCGCAGCCGCGAAAGCTCCGCGCGCCGGGCCTCGGCTTCACGGCGTGTATCGCGCACGCGCTCCAGCTGCTCGACGTATTTCTCTGGTGAGTGCTGAGCGTCTTTGGCGCGCTTCTTTTGCTCGCTGTAGCTGGCCAGCAGCTGATTGAGCGGCGGCACTTTGCCGCGCGTCGTGAAAAGCTCCTCGGTCTCCTCGATCAACGCCAGCTTCACCCGGTGCACCGAACGGCCCGAGGCGCCCGCGTCGAACAGCGCTTCGCCGACATCGCCCTGACCGGAAAGCATCTCGTCACCGCCACGCATGAGTCGCTCGAGATCGAGGCCGAACAATCGCTCGAAGCTGGCGGCATCGAGGCCGTTCAAGTAGCGTGAAAGGCTCGCCTCGTCGAGCGGCTTTTCGTCGAGCGTCGCCAGCGAGTCCTTGCGCTTCTTGCGCCGAACGAACGAAAGCTCCTGTCCGTCGCGCTCTATCGACGCCGACAGGCGCAGGGCGGGGCCGGCGTGCTGATGCGCGTCGGGCGTATTGTTGGGAATCCCGAACAGCAGGTCCCGGATCGCGCGCAGCGCGCTGCTCTTGCCCGCCTCGTTTACGCCGTAAATGAGGTGAAGCCCGTTGCCCTGAGCGCGCGACAGATCCAGCGTGGTTCCGCTGAAGGGGCCGAACGCGTCGAGTGACAGGCGACGAAACCTCACGACGCCTGCCCCGCGGTCAGACGCTCGCGCAGCAGGCTCTGCACGTCGCTCGCCAGCTCGGCGAGTAGCTCACGCGAGCTGCTGCGTAGCTCCGGTACCAGCTCCAAAACTTCCGGCGGCAGGCGCCGCGAAAGCTCCGCTAGGTGCTCGGTCGGTCCGTCCGCGCCCTCGGCGCCGAGCAGCGTCGCCAAAACGCGCTCGATGTCCGCCAGGGCATCGTGACCCAGCGGCTGCGGCCTTTCGGGCGGCGCGCTCTCGATCACCAGCTTCTCCAGCCAGGCGCCCACGCTCACGCCGTACGAGAGACTGCACAGCTCCTCGTTCAGCTGATCGCGGCGCGCACGCAGCCCGCTATCCAGCTCGCTCATCCCCGAAAGACGCACTCGGAACGCCAGCAGGCGCCCTTGCGCGGCTTCGGCAGCTCGTGAAAGCTGGACCTGAGCTGCCGCCAGCACGTCGTCGATGTGCTGCGCCGCGCTGATCGAAACATCGAGCTGTGCCCAGCGCACCACGTCGAGCGCCCGATGCTCCACCGCCTCGATGCGATCGCCTTCGTAGGTCACCAGAGTCGCGCCCTTCTCACCCAGCTCGCGGGCGTACCGGCCCTGCAGATTGCCGGGGAACACGATGTACGGATCCGCGCGCACGAGCTCACGCTGGTGCACGTGCCCGAGCGCCCAGTATTCGTAACCTCGGCCGATCAGCGTCTCCACCTGGCACGGCGCGTAGCGGTCGTGACCGGCGCGGCCCTCGAGCGCGGTATGCAGCAGACCCACGTTCAGGGCGCCCGCCACGCGATCCGGATAGCCGGCAGCCAGGTCCTCGGTCACGTCGCGCTTGGCGAAGCTGCGCCCGTGGACCGCCACACCGAGCTGCTCGAAAAGGCGCGTTTCGGCGCGATCGGCTTGAAGCTCGACGACCGGTTCCGGCAAGCGCACACTGCGGCGGATCTGGCTAACCGCATCGTGGTTGCCGCGGATCCACACCACTTGCACGCCCGCTTCGCACAGCTTGGCGAGCTGGGCCGCAAAGAACAGCCCGGTCGAGATATCCCGCCAATCCCCATCGAACAGGTCGCCCGCGATCACCAGCAGGCCCGCGCGCTCCTCCAGGCAAAGATTCACCAGGTTGATGAAGGCGCGCCGCGTGGCGCCGCGGATTTCGTCCGCAGGTGCCGACTCGTAGCGCGTCAGCCCGTGCAGCGCGCTATCGAGATGCAAGTCGGCGGCGTGGACCAGCTTCATCCGCGCTGAGCCTTACCATGGCGCGGGGCGCGCCCCCTGACGAACTATGTCCGCCGGCAGAAATGGTCTCGTGGATCGCGGGGCTCGAGCCCCGCTCAGGCGGCGCGGTGTGCAGGATCCGGCCGAACCTCGAACGAACGCCGCCCGCACTTGCCCTGCACGTCGAGCGTGACCGGCCGGCCCTGGCCGAGCACCAGCGCGCGCTTCAAGTCATCCACACCGAACAGTGGCAACTCGTTGGCGCGTAGTAGCAGATCGCCGGCGACCAGGGCCGCGCGCTCGGCCGCCGAACCCTGGCTCACCGCGTGAATCCTCACGGCGCGCGCCTGACCCGCCAGCGCCGCGTCGGACGGCAGCAAGTCGACGCCGCGCGCGGCCACGCCGAGCAGCGGTCGTTCAACTCGTCCCTGGCGCATCAGCACCGCGGCAATCCAACTGGCGGTGTGCGCCGCGATCGCGAAGCCCAGGCCGCGCGCCTGCGGGATCACGGCCGTATTGATGCCCACCACCGCGCCACTGGCGTCGAGCAGCGGTCCGCCGGAGTTCCCAGGATTGATCGCCGCATCGGTCTGAACCAGGCCTTCGAACAGCGTTCCCGCGGGGCCCGGCAAGGCACGCTCGAGCGCGCTGACCACGCCCAAGGTCACGGTGCCCTCGAAGCGCAGCGGATTGCCAATGGCCACGACTAGCTGGCCCACCCGCAGCCGCCGCGATTCGTGGAGCTCGAGCGGCGTGAGCCCGCGCCCGGCCACGTGCAGCACCGCCAGGTCACTCTCGGGATCGTCGCCGATCAGCTCGGCGCCGAGCTCGTCACCCGTCGGCAGGCGCACGCGCGTCGAACGTGGCGCACCGCGCACGACGTGAGAGTTGGTGAGCACATAGCCATCGCCGGCGATCACCACGCCAGTGCCCTGCCCCCTGCCATGCTCGACCGCAACCACGCTAGGCGCGGTCTTGACCACCAGCTCCTCGAGCTCGTGCGAGAGCTGCGGCAGCAGGCCGAGCACGCTCACGGCCGTGCTCCGGGAGTGACATCGACCAGCAGCTGCTGGCCAGCGCGCACCAACGCGAGCGTCAGGCGCTGACCTTCGGCATCCTCGAGAGCTGCTTGAAGGGCCTGGGCGTCCTTGAGCGGCGTACTACCTAGCGTGAGCAGCAGATCACCGATTAACAGGTGCGCCTTGTCCGCGGCGCTTTGCGGCTGAACCGACGAGACCAAGAGGCCCGTCCGCTGTCCCGAGCTTTGCGCCAGCGCGTCGGGCAAGCCCACCGCTTGCGTACCCACGCCCAGGTAACCGCGCCGGACTCGACCGTTGGCGAGCAGCGCGGCCACGATGCGCTCGAGCGTCGGCTTTTCGACCAGCAGCGGCAGGCCGCGGAGCAGCCCCGCCGAATTCATGCCGAGCGCGCGGCCCTCCACGTCGAAGGCGAGGCCGCCCGAGAATCCGGGCTCCGGCTCGAGATCGGTCTCGACGTAGCGCTCGATGCGGCCGCCGCGCCCCGTGTGCCAGCTATCGCCGAGCTGGCTCACCATGCCGAGGTGGACCCGAACGGCGCGACCGGGACGTGAGCCAGCGAGCAGCAACGAGCCGAGCCGGACCGGAGTGTCACTCCAGCTCGGCGCACGACCGATGGGCGACTCGCTACGCAGAAGCCCGATGTCTGTCGCGGCGTCGTAACCGATCACCTTCGCCTCGACGCTCTGGTCGGCCTGCAGAATTTCGAGGTGGTCACGACCGGCGACGGCACGCGCGGTCGTCAGGATCACTCCATCGTCGTCGTAGAGGCTGGCGGTGGCGCCGCGACGGCACGTGGCAGCTACGTGGACCAGGCTTTGGCTAGCCTGGTCGGCGGCTGCGGCGAGTTGCTCTGAGAGACGGCTGGTGGCTTGGGTCATGGTTGAAGAGCATGGGAGTGCGCCGACGCTTCCGAAATCGGCCAAATGGCGAGGCGGCACCTGCCCGAATGGGCAGGCATAGACAAAGCCTGGGGGCGCCTTACGTTCCTGCTCTGGACGCTCCACTTCGCCCCTCCGCCGTCGTGGTGGCGCGCGACCCGCTGGCTCGAAGCGGGCTGGCCGCCGTGCTCTCGGCTTATCCGGGGTTGATCCTGGCGGAGGCGCGCGTCAGCGTGGATGGCGAGCCCAGCGCCGACGTGATCGTGTGGGACGCGCCGGAGGCGGAGGCCAGGGTACCGGGTGCCCCGGTCCTGGCGCTGGTAGAAGGCGCGTCCGAAGCCAGACAGGCGCTGCGCTCCGGCGCGCGTGGCGCGCTCTCGCGCTCGACCTCGACTCCCAGCATCGCTCCGGCAGCTCTGGCCGTGGCGGCGGGTCATTTCGTTCTGGATGCCGCGTTCGTGCGCGCTCTCGTCGAGCTCGAGGGGCCGCTACCGACCGCGGCGTCTCCGATTAGCCCGCGTGAGCATGAGGTACTAGAGCTAGTCGCGGAGGGCCTATCCAATCGCGACATCGCCGCGCGGCTCGGCATCAGCCGCCACACCGCGAAGTTCCACGTCAACGCCATCCTCGACAAGCTCGGCGCAGCGACGCGCACCGAAGCCGTGGTACTGGCGGCGCGCAGCGGGCTACTGAGCCTCTAGCTGCTAGAGCGACAAACAGCTCGCTTTGGCAACGAAGTTCACGAGTTAATAGCGCCGAGCGCGGCCGCGTGGGGGGCGGCTCGGCCGAATTCACTTCGGCTGACGGGGACGGGGCATGCCTCATGATTCGTCACATCGTGCCGCCGCCCCAGTAGCCACGCGAGCACGCGTATAGCTAATATTAGTTGATGCTTTCCGTGCAGCCCCATGATTCGTGGCGGTTCGAGGAGGGCCCGGTGCCGCACCATCTAGTTTGGGGGGCGAGCATCGAACTCCGATGACCCCAGGTTTTCAGCCCTCGCGCGCCGAATATTAGTCAATATTAGTTAATATCCAGCGTGCTGTAGGGGTGCCGCTGCGTTCTCTTGCCAACGCAATGTGACGAATCATGAGGCGCGGGCCGCCCCCCACCAGGAAGGCGCTCACGCTGGCTGGGCGCCGGGCACTCCGTCTTCAACGACGAACGAGGTCTCGAGATATCCGGTGCCGGCGGGATCCACGACGCTGGTCATGAGATGGAGGTCCATGAGCAGGTAGTCCTCGGTCACCGTGGCCTTGAAGTAGCCTCGCCGATCCCCCTCGTAGTACTTGATGTGGGGGTTGAAGGGGATCATCGGCGCGTAGTAGGGCCCGTAGGGTGTGTCGTCGCCGCCGGTCGTGATGGCCGGCGTCACGAACTCGGTGGCCACGGCCGGTGCCGAAGGATCTTTGAAGTCTAGCTTCAGGTCATTGACGAAGGTCGAATGCCAGTCGCCCGTCAGTACGATGGGATTGGGGAGCCCAGTGGCCACCGCTTCGGTGAGCAGTCGCTGTCGCGCGAGCGGGTACCCGTCCCAGGCGTCGTTCCAATACAAATTGTCGAGGTACGGCAAGTGATGTAGCTCGGCCATGAGCAGCTGCTGTCCGATGACGTTCCAGCGCGCGTCGGACTGAGCGAATTGCCGGTCTAGCCAGCGCTCCTGTGCGGCCCCGAGCATGGTGTACTCGCCACCGAGCGCCTCTTCACAGCGCAGCATTTCTCCGTCACCACAGGGGTTGTCGGTCCGGTACTGGCGGTCGTCGAGCATCATGAAGCTGGCCAGCCGGCCATAGCGGAGCTCCCGGTAGATGCGCAGCTCTCCGCGCAAGATGCCCGGCAAGTGCGCCCGGACGGGCATGTGCTCGTACCAAGCCTGGTAGGCCTGTGCGCGCCTGGCCGTAAACTCTGGCGAAGGTGAAGCGTATTCGGAGGCCTTCGACCGCGAGATCGAGGACTACGCACCGCGATCGAGTCGCCAATAGATCCGGAGCAAGGTGCGCGCCGGGCAGTCGCGCACTTCGACGACGGCCGCCTGATCGCCATCCAACCGGGTCAAGGGCAGCGGGCGCTCGAGCCCCGTGCCGAGGTCGGTGGCGCTGGCAAACGCCTTGCGTCCAGCGTCCGGCAAGCCATGAAGCTCGAGCCGAGCCACGTCGGCTGAATAGCGATTCATGAAGCTCACAGAAGCGAACGGCGACGGCTCGTTCGCGTGCCGCTGAGCGACTGCGAAAGTGCGGGGCACCGCGCCTTCGACCCGATAGCGGGTGATGGCGTCGAGCTCGAGGTGCACCTGCGCAGGCAGCTCGAGCGCGGTCGGTTGCCCATCGAGCACGCAGCGTGCGCCGTCGAGGGCCTCGACGGTTTCCACGTAGCGCGTGACGGGCGAATCGGCTCCAGGGATCACCCGGCGCTCGCATTTCAAGTCCCAACGCTGCTCCGAGCTGCGAGACGCCTGCAGCGTGTAAGAAGCTCGATTGTCGAGCAGGCGCGGGCCTCGATCGACCTCCATGCCGTCGACGGGCTGGATGCGCCACTGCGAGCCCGCGCGGGTGGCTCGCACCAGCGGTCTCCTCGCATAGCGCGATGACTGGTGCTCCTTCCAGGCGAACGAGATCATGTCGACGCTGATCTGCTCGTCCTGCCAGTTGATCACGTTGAACGACGGCCAGAGCCGGGCCGTATCTTGCCGACTGTCGTGCGCCGAGAGCTGCGCCAAGCCGGCGCTGCCGGCAGAGGCGATCAGCACGTCGCCCTGGCCGACCGTGATACCTTCGAGCAGCCGGGCCGTGGCGTAGTGCTTGTGTCCATGCAGCACGAGCACCGCGCGACCCAGCGTATGCAGCGTGGACAGCGCTGTCCCCGCGCCCATGGCGGTCATGGTCAGCTCCTCACGATCTGCGTTGGACACGAGCGCGGGCAAGGCCTTCTGCACGCCCCAGCGCAGCAATCGCCCTGATTTTTCGTCGAGCGGCACCGGCCCCAGGTCGGTGATCGGGGTCGGCACCAAATGGTGATGAATCAGCACCATCACGGGACGATCGGGATTTTCCTCGCCCATCTGCGCCGCTGCCTCGAGTAGGTCTTCTTGCCGCAACGCTCCGCCAGCGCTGAGCATACCCGAGGGCAGGTACGTCGAATCGTACGCGAGCACGAAGAACGGCAGCTTGTGGTAGTCGCTCGGAATCAGCTCACACAGAAACGGCGTGCTGCAGCCATGCACCCAGGCGCGGTCACCGAGCACCACCCGCAAGGTCTGGAACAGCTCTTCGCGATGCGGGCCGAACAAGCCGTTGCGGCGGCGATCGTGATTGCCCGGAATGATCACGGTCGGCACGTCGCCGCCGAGCGAGCGACACATCTCCTTGTGCAGCATCTTGAAGCGGTGCGCCGCCATCGTGGCGTCGACGGTCGAGCTGTCGAACACGTCGCCCGTGATCGCCAGTAGTCCGACTGGCTCGCTAGCGCCGGCTGCCAGCTCGCGCATGGTGGCGACGAGCTCGTCGAAGATGGCCTCCTGCTCCACCGGACTGGCGAGCAGGTGCAGATCGGAGAGCTGAAAGACCAGCGCCACTTTTCACCTCAAGCTCCGGGGCCGAGCATGCGCTGTCGCGCGGCCCCGAGTCCTTCGGCTTCGTAGTCGACCACGTCGCCCGGCTTGAGAAAGAGCGGCGGCTTGCGGCCGGCACCGACGCCCGCCGGCGTACCCGTGCTGATCACGTCGCCGGGCAAGAGCGTCATGAACTCGCTGATGTGGCTGACCAGTGTGGGCACGTCGAAGATCAGGTCGGAGGTGCTCCCGTCCTGCATCAGCTGACCATTGACGCGCAGTTTGAGGCCGAGCGAGCTGAACTTGACCTCGTCGGGCGTGACGAGCAGTGGCCCGAGCGGCGCAAAGCCGTCGTGGCTCTTGCCCTTGACGAACTGGCCGCCGCGCTCTTTCTGGTGCGCGCGCTCGGAGTAGTCGTTCATCAGCGCGAAGCCGGCCACGTGCTCGGCCCAGCGCGCCTTTTCGATGTAGCGCGCGCGCTTGCCGATGACGAGCGCCAGCTCCACTTCCCAGTCCGTTTTTTCCGAACCGCGCGGCAGCAGCAAGTCGTCGTACGGGCCCGAAAGCGCGGTGCTCGACTTGGTGAACAGCATCGGCTCCGGCGGGAGCTTGCCGCCCGTCTCTTCGGCATGCGCGCGGTAGTTCAGACCGATGCAGACAATCTTGCTGGGTCGCAAGATGGGTGGTCCGACCCGCTCATCCGCGCCGACGCTGGGGCACTCGGCGGCATGCTCCGCATACCAGCGCTCGAGGCGGGCCATGCCATCGCTGCCGAAGAACGCTTCACCGTAGTCTTCACCGAAGCCCGAGACGTCCACGCGCCCCGCGCTCGGTGTGAGCAGCCCCGGTCGCTCGCGGCCCGACTCGCCGAATCGGAAGATTTTCATTTGCCGTAGCCGTCCGGACGCGCCGACATCCAGCGCCACGCGCTGAGGATGGTCTCGGCGATGTCGGTGCGCTGCGCGCGCCAGCCCAGCTCTCGCTCGATCTTGCTGGGATCCGCGTAGAGCTCCGGGGGATCCCCGGGGCGCCGCGGCCCGATGTCGACCCGGAAAGGCTGGCCTACCACACGCCGCACCGCATCGATGATCTCTTTGACGCTATAGCCCTTGCCGATGCCCAGGTTGTAGATACGCCGATCCCCGGGGGCCAGGGCCTCCATCACGCGCACGTGCGCCTCGACCAGATCCTCGACGTGGATGTAGTCGCGAATGCACGTGCCGTCTGGCGTCGGGTAATCTTCACCGAAGACAGTGATCTTTTCACGCTTGCCCAAGACGGCTTGCAGAACGACCGGGATCAGGTGGGTCTCGGGATCATGATCCTCCCCGATCGCGCCGTCAGCTGCGCAGCCGGCCACGTTGAAGTAGCGCAGCGCTGCGTAGCCGAAGTTGGCTGACTTGGCTGCGTAGTCGCGCAGCATGTACTCCGACAAGAGCTTCGACCAACCGTACGGGCTGATGGGCGATTGAGGCGTTTCTTCGCGAATCGGCACGTCCTTCGGCTCGCCATAGGTGGCGCAGGTGCTGGAAAACACCAGTCGTGACACCTCTGCGCGCTCGACTGCCTTCAAGATGCTGAGCGTGCCACCGGTGTTGTTGTCGTAGTACTTGAGCGGCTCGCTGACCGACTCGCCGACGTAAGTGAGCGCGGCGAAGTGCATCACGCAATCGACGCGGCGCTCGCGCAGCAGCGCCTCCACCTTGTCGGTCTCGCGCACGTCGAGCTCGTAGAACGGCACGTCTGCCAACACTGCCGCGCGGTGACCGCGGCTGAGGTTATCGAGGGCAATAGCGCCGTGACCCGCTCGTGCGAGCGCGCGCAGCGCATGCGAACCAATGTAGCCGGCAGCGCCGGTGACCAGAACCTGCATGGGTGCCCTCATACCGCTTCACGCGCCAGGGTGGGAGCGCGCTCCGAGCTTTTTCCGAACCACTGCCACGCCAGCGCGCCCAGGCGACGACCCGGCAAACACCCGAGCCACGCGGCCGGTCGCTGCTGCGTTCCGACCACCACCCATTCCTCACGTAGTGGGTGGTGGCGCTGCTTCCAGGTCATGACGGCGTCCAGTGGACGCCCGGTACTACTCCAAGGTCACGCGCGACGACGCTTGAGGCCCAAGAGCGCACCCAAGACTGCCAGCAGGCTGAGCACACCGCTCGAGGCGGGCGCATGACCCATCTGGCAAGCCGCGCTCTCACGCGACTCCTCGCCCGAGCCGCTGCTGTTGGGGGTTGGGCTCGCCTCCGGACTGGAGGTGCCGGTCCCGCCCTTCGGCCCGCCGCTGACCGGCACGCCACCCGCGTCATCGACGCCGACGCCGCCGTAGTACTCGGGCTGGCACAAGAAGCGCGCCGGCAGCAGAGGCTCGGGCGTCGGGCAACCCTCGCCGAAGCATGCTGGCCGGTCCGCCTGCACCTCTTGCTGGCAGATCCAACCGCTCGGGCAATCGCTCGCGTCGTCGCACGCGATCTCTTGCGGGATGCAGGCGAACACGCCCGACGGCTCGCACGAGCACTCGGGCGGCAGCGGATCGGCCGGCTCTGGCATTTCGGCGGGGGCACCGGCCATGCCCTCGGGCGGCAGCGGCGCGAACCCGGGGGCCGCGTCCCCGTTCGGAGTCGCCCCGCCACCACTCGAACCCGCGCAACCGCAGCTCTGCTGCTCTTCGCACGTGAAGCCCGGGCCGCAATCCGCAGCCGCGCCGCACGGCAGCACGTACCTGGGCGTGCACATGCTGAAGGTCTCGGGCATGCACGCGACCGGCGTTCCGCAGTCGCAATCCGGCATGTCACTCGAGCACGCGCAATCGGTGATCGGACACGGCGAGGTGTACGAGTGACAGATCATCCCGTCGGCACAATCGGCGTCGCTCATGCAGCGCGCGGGCGTGCACGCCTTGTACTCCATCGCAACGCAAGGCTGTGGTATCGGCGCCGGCTCACAGGTCTCGCCAGGAGGACAGGTCGGCACCGGCGCGGCACCGCCGCAAGCCGAGCCGCCCACGACGGTACATTCGAAGCCCATCTGGCAGTCGCTGTTCGCCTGGCAGGTGGACGGGTCGGAGGTATCGGGCGGTGCGACGAGGGCCAGGGCTTGGCCGGGCGCCAAGATCGAGAGCAAGAGCACCGCAGAAGCGACAAAGGTCTTAGCGACGGGGCGAAGCTGAGTCATGGGGTCTCCTCGAGAGGGCGGGTGGCGGACGCTCTGGATACTTGCAGTCAGTGTGCCAGGTTGCCAAACCCCATGCAACGTGGATTTTTCCTTTAGTTTTATACACCTACACTGCGCCACATGCGCCAGATCATGGCACACGGACCAGGCATCAGAGTCGCGGATTGGGTAAGGGCAGCTCGCACCGAGTGGTTCGACATCTCGGGTCGCCGCGATCTCTCTGTCGGGCACTGCAAAAAAACCTCGGCTCAGACTAGACCGCGCTCGAGCGCCACGAGAATGGCGCCGACGTGCACACCGTGAACGATGCTGCCGTCGGTCGCCAGCCGCCGCAGATCAGCCAGCGGCACCTTGACGATTTCGAGCACCTCTGTCTCTTCCGGCGCTGGCTTCAGCGAGGGTATCGCACCGCGAGCGCAGAAGAAATGAGCGCGCGTGGTGTGGCGCGCGGGCTCCGTCGAAACAGCCTGGATACTCACCCAGTCCTGCGACTCGTAACCGGTCTCTTCCGCCAGCTCTCGGCGCGCGGCTTCTTCGGGAGCTTCGTGCGGTTCAATCACGCCCGCCGGCAGCTCCAGGCTGGGCGTCGCGATGCCGTGGCGATATTGCCGGACTAGGATCACTTCGGAAGCATGCGTGACACAAAGCACGCTCGCCCAGTCCGGCGCGCTGATCACGTGGAAGCGTTCGATCTCGTGGCCATTGCCGAGCCGCACTCGATCTTCTCTGAGCTGCAGCCAGCGTTCGCTCACGAGCAGCTTGCTGTCCAAGACCTGCCAGGGTTTCACCCACCCGTCGTAACACGACTCGCGTTAGGATGTGTGAAGTGAGCGACGATCTGCGCCGCGCCCTGGCCGATCCCGGATACACACCGCCGCGCCGAGCCTTCGGCGACATGCTGCGCCTGCTCGGCCATCCAGAGCTCGGCGCGCGCGCCGAGAAAGCGCTGCTATCAGCGGGTCTGCCAGCGGCGAGCTTCGCCGCCAGGAGCCTGCTCGCGGGGCGCGCCGCGGAGCCTGCGCTGGTGCGGCTGATCGGACGCGCGCTGCGCGCTCACGATGACTCGGAGCTGCTGGACGCGCTGCTGAAAGGACTACAGGGCCGCGACTTGGAGCTGCGCCGTGAAGCCGCGGTAGCGCTGGGCAAGAGCGGGCGCGCCGCCGCTGAGCCGATGCTGCTCGATTGCTTGGACACCGCGGATCCCAAGCTGCTGCGCTCGGTGATCGAGGCTCTCGGCAAGGTGGGTGGTGAGCGCGCGCTCGAAAAGCTCGGCAGCCTGAGCGTGCCAACGCAGCTCACGCGCGTGGTGGAGCGAGCGCGCGTGATGCTGGAGCGTAGCGTCGGCAGACGTCAGCTCAGCGAGGCGCCGCTGCTGCTCGACTCACCACTGCCCCAAACCTGCCGCGTGATGCTGTGGTGCCGCCCGGGGCTCGCGCAGTTTCTGGCGGAGGAAGCGGCCGGACTGGGCGCGTGCCAGCACGGTGCTGGCGAGGCGCAGCTCGATTACTCGGGTGTGCTCCGGACGCTGCTCGAGCTGCGCCTGGCGTCGGGGCTGGCGATCGCCTGGCCACTTCCGGGCGGCGCGGCACCCGAGCAGGTGCTCGAGGCGTTGCTCGCGCCCGAGCTCGCCGCGCTGCTGCGCAGCTGGACCACGGGACCGCTGCGCTTTCGGCTGGAATGGCAGGGGGCGGGACACCGCCGCGCCGACACCTGGCACGTCGCGCAGGGGCTGCGCGAAAGGCAGGCGGTGCTGATCAACGATCCCATGCAAGCGCCCTGGACGATTGAAGTGGAGCGCGCGCCGACGCCGCGCCTGCTGCTCAAGCCGCTCGCCGCGCCCGAGCTGCGTTTCGACTACCGAGCTCGCGACGTGCCGGCCGCTTCGCATCCCACGCTTGCCGCGGCGCTGGCGCGCGTGGCCGGCGCGCGAGATTCCGACGTGGTCTGGGATCCATTCACTGGCAGCGGCATCGAGCTGATCGAGCGCGCCAAGCTGGGCAGCTTTCGGGAGCTGCACGGCACCGATCTCGACGCGCGCGCGCTGGCCGCTGCACAAACCAATCTCGAACGTGCCCAGATCGCGGGGGCAGTGCTCGAGCAAGCCGACGCCCGCACCCACCGCATCGCCGGGCTCACGCTCGTGCTCACCAACCCGCCGATGGGTCGTCGGGTGCTGCGCGCACGCGGACTGTCGGGGGTGCTGTGCCAGGTGGTGCGCCACGTCGCGGGCCAACTGCTACCGGGCGGCCGTATGGTCTGGCTGTCACCTTTCGCCGACGCTACCGCTCGCGCCGCCGGCGACGCCGGGCTCGCGGTCGAGCGGCTCAGCGCTGTTGACCTGGGCGGTTTCAGCGCCGAATTGCAGCGCTTCAGCCGCTAGTCTGTTTGCGAACCCACCCCAGGGTCGCCACTTTCACTTCGTGCACGAAGTGGATTTCGAGGCGAAAATGGGTCTTTTGGCCCCCAATTACGTAGCTGACCGGAATCAACCCGGTGGCATGGCGGCCAATAAATTCAGAAATCCGGGGTCCCTATGGCTTGACGTTTTGCGGACGTTCATAATATTGACCGACGAGTCATTGACCGGTCGGTCATTGACCGGCCTACGAGAAGACCCACTTGCTGGCAACCCGATCGAGACCTGACATGCCGAGGCCCAGTGATCCCCACGCCCGAGCCCGCCTGCTGGACGCAGCGCGCGTGGTGTTTTCGGAACGCGGGCTCGACCGCTCCAAGGTCGAGGACATCACGACGCGGGCCCAACTTTCGAAGGGTGCTTTCTACCTCCACTTCGAAAGCAAGGAAGAGGCGTTCCGCGAGCTGATGTCGAGCGTCATCACGCACCTCGAAACGCAAGTCAACGAGGCCAGCGCCATGCAGCTGGCTTCCGAGCCAGGGCCCGAGGCTTTCGCTTCGTACCTCGAGGATTGCCACGCGCGCAACGTGGAGATCTACGAGTTCGTTTGGGAAAACCGCGCCATCATGGCGATGGTGCTGGAGGGCGGGGGCTCGGCGAGTTACGGGCACCTGATCGAAGAGTTCGCGCTGCGCGCCCAGCGCCAGACGGCGGCCTTGATTCAACACGGCATGGACCTCGGCCTGTACCGAACCGATATCGACGTGGATGCAGCAGCTGCCTTCATTGCCGGCGGCTTCGACCGCCTGGCGCGGCAGCTGGTGCGCACACAGGAAAAACCCAACCTCGACGCCATGCTGCGCGAGGTTCAGGATCTGTTTTTGGGGGGAATTGCGCGGCCCGAGGTGCTGGTCGCACTTCGTCAGGATCGCCAGAAACTCTCCGGGAAGCGGGGCGTAGAGCGAGGCGACAGCCACGCCTCACGCGGCGCGGGTCCGGGTTAACGCCGAGCAAGAGCACAAGCAATGTCTGATTCCAAGGTAGTTGAGCCCGGGGCGCAGCCCGCTCCGCCGGTTCGTCGGGTTTCGGGGGCTCCCGCGGCAGCGTCACCCGAGCGGGTGAAGGCGCCGCTCACGGGTATCGTGGTCGCGCTGCTCGCAGTGGGCGGCCTGGTCGCCTGGACCAGCACCCGCGTGGCGACCGCCACGAAGGCGCAGGCGGCCGTCGCGGAAAAGCGCGTGGCGGAGGCGGAGCGCAATGCGGCGCTCGCCAAGCAGCCGGAGCGCGTGCACATAGTCGTGGGTCAACCGGGTACTTGGGTGCCCACGGTGGAGCTCGAAGGCACGCTGGCAGCTGAGCAGTCGGCGAGCGTCGGTTTCAAGGTCGGAGGGAAGATTGGCTCGCTCAAGGTCAGGGTGGGTGATCAGGTGCGCGCCGGTGCATTACTGGCCACGCTGGACGCAACTGAAGCAGGCGCTCAGGCTGCGGCCACTTCAGCGCAGGTGCGGGCGGCCGAGGCTCAACTGGCGCTCGCGCAAGACAGCGAACGACGCACACAGGCCATGGTGCAAAGTGGCTCGTTCGCGGAAGCCAGTGGCGTACAGTCCACCCAGCAACGCGCGCTGGCCCTGGCCCAGCTGGACACAGCCAAAGCCCAGCAGTCGCTGGCCAACGTTTCGCTCGGCAATCACAGCCTCACGGCGCCGTTCGCCGGCACCGTCACCAAGGTGCCCGACGGCATCGGTGAGGTGGTGGGTCCCGGCACACCGCTATTCGAGATCGTCAACACCAAGGTGCTGAAGCTTGCCACCACGGTCAGCGAGCACGACGCCAACCTGCTCTTGCCGGGAGCACCGGTGGAGCTCGACATCGAGGCCGGCAAGGTCACGGGCCGCATCAACGCGGTGCTGGGCACCATTGATGAACGCACGCGGCGCGTGCCGGTGGAGGCCTCCTTCGACAATCCCGGCTTTCTGCGGGCAGGTGCCTTCGTGGAGGCCAGCGTGCGCGCCAAGCAGGAAATTCCCGTGCTGAAGCTGCCCCACGAGGTGCTGCGCCCCGGCTCGCAAGACGAAGTGATGGCGATTGGCCCGGGCGGTCGGCTCGAGGTGCGGCGCTTGGTGCTCGCGATCGACAAGGACGGGACACTGCTGGTGCGCCGCGGGCTCTTGGCCGACGACAAGCTGGTCGCCAAGCCGAAGCCCGAGGCCAAGGGCGGAGATCTGGTCACTATCGAGGCCACTGGAGCGAAGGTGGAAGCGGTCGGGGCAGCCAAGCCGTGAACATTTCCGCCATCGCGATCAAGCGCCCCGTATTCACCGTCATGGTGACGGTGGCGCTGCTGGTGCTGGGCTTCATGGGCTTTGCACGCCTGGGCAGCGACCTGTTCCCGGACGTGTCGTTCCCGGCGGTGGTGGTGACGGTGCCCTACCCTGGCGCCGGGCCGGCCGAGGTGGAGCAGCTGGTCAGCAAGCCGCTCGAAGACTCCGTAGTCAGCATCAACGGCATCGACCGCGTGCGTTCTTACTCGCGTGAAGGCTCGGCGATGCTGTTCGTGATGTTCAACCTCGGCGTGGACGTGCAGGAGGCCGCCACCGAGGTGCGCGAACGCATATCCCAGGTGCGCTACCGGCTTCCGACCGAGACCAAAGAGCCCATCGTCCAGCGCTTCGACGTGTCGGCAGCGCCGGTCCTCACCTATACGCTGCGCGGTTCCTCCTTGTCCGAGCTGCGCGCTTACGCCGACGAGGTGCTCAGACCGGCCCTGGAGCAGGTCGAGGGTGTGGCGGCGGTCGACGTGAAGGGCGGCGCCAAACGCGAGATCCGGGTCGAGCTCGACCGTGGGCGCGTGGACGCGCTCCAGCTGAGCCCCGGCCAGATCGCGGCGCGGCTGCGCCTGGAGAACCTGAACGTTCCGGCTGGCCACTACGACGAGGGCGCGAGAGAGATCAGCGTGCGCACCATGGCCGAGTTCACGAACGTCGACCAGATCCGCGACACCATCGTGGCCACGGGCCTCGATGGTTCGGCGGTCAAGCTGCGCGATGTCGCCACCGTCACCGACGGCTTCGAGGACCAGCGCTTGCGCGTGCGCGTCAACGGCAAGGAGGCCGTGACCTTCGAGGTGCGCAAGCGCTCGGGCGAAAACACCGTCGATGTCGCCCAAAAAGTCAAAGACAAGATGGTCACGCTGGAGAAGGCGTTCCCCAAGAACGTCGCAGCGGCGCTGATCATCGACCAGGCGCGCATCATCAAGAGCCAGGTCGATCAGGTCGAGCACGACATCATGTTCGGCGCGGTGATGGCCGTGCTGGTGATCCTGATTTTCATGCTGGATCTGCGCTCGACGTTGATCAGCGCAGTGGCGCTGCCGACCAGCGTCATCGCCACGTTCTTCTTCATGTACCTGTTCGGCTACACGCTGAACATGATGACGCTCTTGGCACTATCGCTCTGCATCGGCCTTTTGATCGACGACGCGGTGGTGGTGCGCGAAAATATCTTCAAGCACATGGAGGCGGGCAAGCCGCCCATGCAGGCGGCGCTAGACGGTACCAAAGAGGTCGCGCTGGCGGTGCTGGCCACCACCATGACCATCGTGGCGGTGTTCATGCCCATCGCGTTCGTGAAGGGTCTGGTCGGCCAGTTCTTCCGGCAGTTCGGCATCACCATCTCGGTGGCGGTCGTGATCTCGCTGTTCGTGGCGTTCACGCTCGACCCCATGCTGTCGTCGCGCTTCTCCAAGGACCTGCACGACAAGTCCGATAATTTCGCCTGGCTCAAGGCCCCGTTCGAGTGGGTGCACCGGCAGCTCGAGCTGACCTACAAGGCGATGCTGCACTGGGCGCTGCGCAGCAAGCTCATCGTCGGCGTGCTGGCCATCGGCAGCCTGCTGTTCATGGGCTTCATCATGAAGCTCACGGGGCAGGAGTTCGTGAACTCCGAAGACCGCGGCCAGTACATTCTGGAAGCCGAGCTGCCCGCCGGCACTTCGCTGGCCGAAACCGCGCGGCTCACCGAGAACGTCGAGCAGGAAATCCTGAAGCACCCGGACTTCATCACCGTGTTCGCGATCTTGGGCGACGGCGATCAGGTCAACAAGGTCAAATGGCGCGTGGTCGCGGTGCCCAAGAACGAGCGTACCACCAAGCTGGCCGAGCTGAAGGAGATCGGCCGCAAGGCGGTGGCTCAGTTGCCGGGCGCCAAGATAGCCGTGGCGGATCCGCCGTTCGTCGAAGGCGCCGCGACCGAAGCGGTGATCATGATCAACGTGCGCGGTCTGGAGTTCTCCGACATCGAGCGCGTAGCCAACCAGATCGAGAAGATCCTCAAGAGCACGCCGGGCGTCGGCGACATCCAGGTCAAGTACTCACCCGGCCGCCCGGAGCTTTCGGTGTCGGTAGACCGGCAGCGCGCCGCCGATCGTGGTCTGACGGCGGCGGAAGTGGCGCTGGCGCTGCGCAATGCGGTAGAAGGCGAGGAGGCCGGCAAGCTGCGCCAGCCCGGCCTGAAAGACGACGTACCGATCAAGGTGCGGCTCGACAAGAGCTACCGCGCTGACCAGGCCGCTCTCGCCAACGTCACGATCTCCACCGCACGCGGCCCTGTCAAGCTGACCGACGTGGTCAACATTCAGCGCAGCGACGGCCCGCAGGTGATCGAGCGCGAGAACCGCAACCGTCAAGTCACGATCTGGGCAACCCCCATCGGCCGGCCGCTGGGCGATGTCGCCGCGGAGTTTCAACCACAGATCGCCAAGCTGCCGCTCGCCAACGGCATGTCCATTTTCTACGACGGCCAGCTGCGGCTCATGAACGAGAACAACGCCAACATGCTGATCGCGCTGCTGCTCGGGGTGGTCTTCATCTACATCGTGCTGGCCTCGCAGTTCGAGAGCTTCATCCACCCGCTCACGATCATGGTCACGCTGCCACTGGCGCTGGTCGGCGGCATCATGGGCCTGTTCCTCACCAACAACACGCTGGCCATGGGCGCGCTCATCGGCATCGTGCTCTTGATGGGCCTGGTGACCAAGAACGCCATCTTGCTCGTGGATCGAGCGATCGTGCGTGTGCGCGACTTCGGTGAAACACCGCTCCACGCCATCTTGACGGCAGGACCCGAGCGCCTGCGTCCGATCTTGATGACCTCAGCAGCCATGGTGCTCGGCATGTGGCCCACCGCGGTCGGCAACAGCGAGGGCAGTGAGTTCCGTGCTCCGATGGCCATCGCGGTCATCGGTGGCGTCATCAGCTCGACGCTCCTGTCCCTGATCGTCGTGCCCGTCGTCTACCTGAGCATCGAGAACCTGAAAGGGTTCATTTCGCGGCTCGGAGGCGGTAAAGGTCGCCAGATCGAGAAGGCTCGCGGTGGCTACGCGCCGCACGGCCAAGCTGGTGAGCTCGGCCCAGCGCCGGTGCTCACCAAGAGCCTCTGAAGGAGAACGCTATCCATGACCCGTAAAGCCCTAGAGCGACAAACAGCTTGCTCGGGCAACGAAGTTCACGAGTTAGTAGCGCCGAGCGCGGCCGCGTGGGGGGAGGCTCGGCCGAATTCACTTCGGCCGAGGGGGGCGGCGCGTGCCGCCCCCACCAGCAAGGGGCCAGAACGCCGAGCGGCCAAGCCGATCGGCGTTCTGGTGGCTCGTAGTGTGCTCGCGATCCTCGTCGGAGCCAGCCAGACCTTCGCACAGGCGCCTGCGCAACCCACGCTCGCGCCGCCGCCGGCCGCCCCCGGGGCCGCGGGACCCGACGCACCCGTCGGCAAGGTGACGCAGGAGCTGCAGGCGAAGCTGGAAGCGATGATGCGCGGCAACGGCCTCACTTCCGACGAGGTGGCACGCCGCGCGGTCAAGAACAGCGCGCAAATCATGGCCAAGCGTCGAGCCATCGAATCGGCCGACGCCAGCGTGGACCAGGCCAAGGCCAGCTTCTACCCGGGCCTCACGCTGAGCGCGCGCTACACGCGTCTCTCGGATATTCCGGCGCCCACCCTGGGTCCAGGCGCGCTGGTCGTCACGCCGGACGCCACGCCCCGCCAGCTCATGCCGGATGAACCGTTGTTTGCTGCGGCCGTCGCGTTCCCGGTCATCTTGAATCAATACGTGCTGCAGGCGCAGCTCAGCGTTCCGCTGTCCGACTACTTGCTGCGCACGTCGCGCGCCATCAAAGGCGCCAATCGCGTCAAGCACGCCAGCGAGATCGACGAGAAGGCGACCAAGCTGAGCGTGGCGCGTGACGCTCGCGTCGCCTACTACCAGTGGATCCGGATGCAGGGCGTGGCTTTCGTGGGCGCTCAATCGGTCGAGCAAGCCAAGGGCCACCTGAACGATGCCAACAACGCCTTTCAGGCCGGCCTGATCTCCAAGGCCGATGTGCTACGCGCGCAGAGCAGCGTGAAAGCCGCCGAGCTGTTCCTCGAGCGCGCGAGCAGCAGCGTGCAGCTCGCGACCACGCGCTTGCGCGTCTTGATGAAAGACGAGCCGAACAAGCAGTACGAGGTCGGTGAAAACATCCTGGCGCCGCTGCCGCCCCTACCCGCTACCGCGTCGCCGGAGGCCGCCCGCCGCGAGGCCACACAGCAGCGCCTGGAGCTCAAGCTGTTGAAAGAGAACGAGCAGGCGCTGCGCGACCAGGCCGCGCTCACCGGCGCCGGCAACTACCCGCGCCTCGACGCACAGGCGTCGGCTCAATACTCGAATCCCAACCCCCGCTTCTTCCCTGCGGAGGAGAAGTTCCACGGCACCTGGGACGCCAGCGTCGTCCTGAGCTGGACGCCGACGGCCATTTTCGGTGTTCAGGCGAGCACGCGCGCGCTCGATGCCAGGGCGGCCGAGCTCGCCGCGCAGCGCCAGGCCCTGCTCGACGGCCTTTCGCTCGAAGTCTCTCAGGCGCTCAGCGCCGAGCGCGACGCTCAGTTCGCGGTCACGGTCTCGCAGCAAGCGCTGGCCGCCTCCGACGAGGGCTACCGCGTGCGCCGCGAGCTGTTCCGCAGTGGCCGCGCCACGCTCGTCGAAGTGACCGACTCGGAAACCGAGCTCACCCGCGCACGCCTCGAGCTCGTCAACGCTCACATCGACCTGCGCATCGCCCAAGTCGAGCTTCACCACGCCCTCGGCCGCGACGCCAAGTAGCAGGGTCGGCGGGCCCTCCCCCGCCTCCAATCACTCGGCGGCGGCTGAAGGCGCACCTATCAAATACGTTAACTGCGCTGGCATGCGCGGAATGCTGAGTCTCCCGCACTCCCATTCATAATCGTTCTTTGGGAGATCGGAAATGAGACGGCGCAGCTCCTCGGGATCGTAGACGCGCAGGCACGACACGATGCCATCCCACAACGTACAAGCCGGGACGATCGGAAGTGCGTAGGTGAACAGCAGCCGGCTCCAGCGAAAGGGCTTGATGAAGGGCGTGATGGCCAGCTGCCAAACGGTGCCGCCCGCGATCTGGAGCATGCTGAGCGGAGAGCGGTGGGTGAGCTCGACCACCGCGACGCCTCGGCGCTTCTTCACGGCATCCAGCAGGCACGAGCGAGCTTGTTCGGGCTTGAGGTGATGGAAGCCGTTACACACGAGGCGAAAACCCTCGAGATCCGCTGGGACGTCTTGCGCATCCACCGCCCGCGACTCGAGCTCGACCCAGTCCGGCAGCACCGAACGCGCGTGCTCGAGACGTGAGGGGCTGGGGTACAGGTCGGTGAGCACCACGCCGACGGGTCGCTCCAGGCGCTCGCGCAGGTCAGAAGCGATGGTCACCGCCGGCCCGCCACCGCCCGAGCACAGATCCACGACGCGCTCGTCGCCGGTGCGACGCATCACCTCGGCCAGCCGCTCCGTGAACGGCTGGTACGGGGTCTTCGACCAGCCACCCATGTGGCTGAGGAAATCGGTCATGTACTGCCGGATTACGCCCGGAAACCAGGCCTGGTCTTCGAACTCGAAGGCGTGGATGCGGCGCATGCCACCGGCTACCCTAGAACGCCGCTTCATTGCAGCCAATGCGTTCTAAGCCTCTCCTGGCGGGGGCGGCACGCGCCGCCCCCCTTCGCCGAAGTGAATTCGGCGAAGCTTCCCCCCACGCGGCGGCCCTCCGCGGCAATACCTCGCGTTGTTCGTTGCTCCAACAAGCCGTATGGCACCCTAGTCAAGTCTCATGACGGACGGCACTGCGAAACCCCTCGGCGTGTACGTGCACTTTCCCTGGTGCCTGAAGAAATGCCCGTACTGCGACTTTCTCAGCGTGGCTGCGGCGCGCGACGCCATCCCGCACGTCGCCTACGCCGATGCGGTGCTGCGCGAGCTGGGGCAGCGCCTGTCGGCGCTCGGTGGCCGCTACCGGCTGGAAACCGTGTTCTTCGGTGGCGGTACGCCGTCGCTGTGGGCGAGCGCCGAGCTCGGACGCGTGCTGCAAGGTGTGCTCGACGCCTTCGCCGGCAGCCGCGCCGACGAGGTGGAGGTCACGGCCGAGTGCAATCCCACGAGCCTGGATCTCGGCAAGGCGCGACAGCTGCGCTCGGTCGGCGTCAACCGGCTGAGCCTGGGCGTGCAGGGCCTCGACGCCGAGCGCCTTGAGTTCTTGGGGCGCTTGCACGACCCGCAGGGTGGGCTGAAAGCGGCACGGGCGGCGGTGGTTTCCGCGATGCCGCGCGTCTCGCTCGACTTCATCTTCGGCGTCGCCGGCCAAACACCGGACCAGGCTGCCACGGAGGCCAGCACGCTAGCAGGCCTGGGCACCACGCATCTGTCCGCCTATGCCCTGACCATCGAGCCCGGCACCGAGTTCGGCGCGCGCGCCAAGAAGGGCCGCTTGCCGTTACTCGACGAGGCGCAGGTCGCCGATTCGTTCCTCGCCGTCGAGAGGGCGCTCGAGCGCGCCGGCTTCGAGCACTACGAGATCAGCAACTTCGCGCGTCAGGGGCACGTCTCGCGCCACAACCTCGGCTACTGGCGCGGGCAGGACTACCTGGGCGTCGGTACCGGCGCGTGGGGTGCCGTGACCAAGGGGCCGAGGAGTCGAGGGGCCAGGGGGTCGAGGGAGGCGAACCCAGAGCGGCTGCGTTACCGCAATACGCCGTCACCGGAGCGCTATCTTGCGAGCGCCTTCGAAAAGCCGTTCGAAGAAGGGGGCGATACGTGCGCGGTCGTCGAGCCGCTCGACGCCGAGACCTCGCTGCGCGAGCGCATCCTGCTCGGCTTGCGCCTCGCCGAAGGCCTCGATCTGGAAGCCGCCGCCCAGGAGCTCGACGTGATCGCCTTGCCGCCCGAACGAAAACGCACGCTCGATCGACTCGCGCGCGCGAAGCGTATCGAGCTCTCCGATGGCCGCCTCAAAATCCCGAAGGCCCAGTGGCTCTTCGCCGACGGCATCATCAGCGAGCTACTTTAGCGACGGCGTTAATTGGCGGTCCCTCTATCATCTGCCGTGAGTGAGTCGTAGGCGACTCGCTCACGGCGTCCGGTCCTCACCGCTAGCGGCGTCGACGGGCAAGGGCGCCCAGACCGAAGAGAGCCAAAAGCATGCCAGCGGCTGCTGCACCGCGGCCGGGGGCGCCAACGCTACACCCGCCCTCATCAGTGGGAGGCGGCTTGGAGCCGCTACCGGCCGTGCCCGTGCCGGCCGTGCCCGTGCCGGCCGTGCCCGCCGTCGTCGCGCCACCTCCCGCGCCGCTACCGCTGCCACCCGCGGGGGCTTGATCCGGCTTGGTGAAGGTGCAGTGCGGAGGAAACTTACACGTGGCACCCAGCGACCGACACTTACAGTTTGCGTCCGTTTCGCACCAGCCGTCATCGCCCTTGGCGTCGGTGCCCGCGGCGACACAGATGTAGACTTTCTTGCCGACGGGCATCGCGTGTTGGACACCCCATTTGCATACGTCACCGCCGCAGACCGCGCCGCCTCCGCCGGGGCAGTCGTCGTCGTTGAAGCAGGGCTCCCCCACGGCGAATGCCGCGGGCGCGACCGAGAGCGCGAACGAGCCAACGAGTGTGGCAACCGACCTGCGAAGCGATGTTTTCATGCGATTTCCTCCAAAGGGGCTCTAGCATAGCCCGCGATGGGGCTAAGCGGGAATGCGTCGAGCACGCCTTCGCCTGGCAGTGAGAGCGGCTCCGAGGCCCAAAATCGCGCTGAGCGTAGCCCCAGAAATCGCCGTGAGGCGTGGCGCCGTGCACGCCGCAGGGCTGCACGGTGCGCTCAGTTGTGTCATCTCGATTCAGCACGCCTGGGAGCGCCTGGGCTCACCCGGGAATGCTTGGCTCACGAAGGATTTGTTCTGACGCTGCCATGCGTCAGGACGTGCCCCGCGCTATTCAAGGCTCGCGCGCAAGAACCAGGCATGCTTTTCGAACTCGGTGATCACGGTGGTGAAGAGGTCGACCGTGTCGGTGTCGCCTTGCGCTTCGGCGATCTTGCGCGACTCCCGCGCGCCATCCAGGTACGTCTCGATGCGCTCGGCGAGCAGCTTGACGTGGTCGAGATCCCGCGTGGTCTCCTGCGGGTACTCGGCGATTTTCGAGCGGCCGGCGACGTGGCGCACGGTCCCGTAAGCACGGGCGCCCAGCGTGACCGCGCGCTCGGCGATGGTATCGTTGTGCGACGCCAGACCGATCGCGAAGGTCTCGAACAGCGGGTGCAGCGCGGCAAAGCCGGGCCCTTTGATGTTCCAGTGAGCGACCTTGATCTGGCTGTGCAGATCGAGCCCGTCGGCCAGGCGCTCGTTGAGCGTGTCGGCCACGGCCTTACGGGCGGACTCGGACAAATGACTGGGGCTCTTGTACATGACGGGGCTCCTCACTGCTGTAGGCGATTTTGACTAGACGTCTGGCAACGCGCCAAGCGCGCGGTCAGAGCGGACGTTACGATGACGTGACTTGGAGTCAGCGACGGGTAGCGCCCGCGCGACGACCGCGGAGCACGACCTGGTACTCACGCACGTCGAACCCGCGCAGCGCGTCCACGTGCTTGACCTGGAGCGCGTTCCAAGGGATGTCAACGATGCTTTGAGTCTCGTCGTCGATGAAGTGATGATGAGGAGAAAGCTTGGGATCAAATACGACCTTGCCCTCCGCCAGCACGAGCTCCCGAAGCAGACCCTTCTCGACGAACAGATTCAGCGTGTTGTAGACGGTGGCCCGCGACAACATCGGAAAGCGTTGCTTGACGCGCGCCCACACCTGCTCGGCCGAAGGATGATCCTCGGCCTGTAGCACATAGTCGGCTACCGCCACGCGCTGCGCGGACGGCTGAATACCGACTTGCTCGAGGACGTCGACCACGCTAGCGGCCATCGATTTAGACTAAGTCTAAGGGTGGACTCCGTCAAGGCCCTCCTGGAAATCTCTCAACAAATCACGGTGATCCTCGACCCCAATCGAGATCCGCACCAAGCCCTCGCCGATACCGTAGCGCTCGAGCTCCTGCGGCGACATTTCGGAATGGGTGGTGGTGCGCGGATGGCACGCGAGCGTTTCGACGCCGCCGAGGCTCACCGCGTTCCTGGCGATGCGCAAGCGCCGCAAGAAGTCGAAGGCCGCCCTGCGGCCTCCCTTCAGATCGAGGGAGAACACCGCGCCCGGGTAGCGAGACTGGCGATCGCGGATGCGCACTTGCTCCGGATCTTTGAACAGCGCCGGGTAGTAGGCGGCCTGAACCGCCGGGTGCTCTGCAAGCTGCGGCACGATGCGCGCCGCGTTCTTGCTCTGCCGGGTCATGCGAAGCTCGACGGTGGGCAGGCGACTGTCGAGGATCCAGCACTCGTCCGGTTGCAGGATGTTGCCCAGGATGGCGCGCATCCCGCGCAGACTCGCGATGAGCGTGGCGTGCTTGCCCATCACGACACCGGCCAGGATGTCGCTCTGCCCCGCCAGGTACTTGGTGGCGGAGTACACGCTGAGATCCGCGCCGAGCGGCAGCGGTTGCTGAAAGACTGGGCCCAAAAAGGTGTTGTCCACCACCACGAGCGGCCTGACGCCGCTGCGTTTCTTGGCCTGCTTCGCCGCGGCCTCGATGTCGGTCATGGTCAGGGTCGGATTGGCAGGCGTTTCGAGGAAAACCAGCTTGAGCTCGGGAGTCTCGGCGATGGCTCGCGCCAGGGCAGCCGAGTCGCCCGCCGGGACCGGGATGGCGCGCAGACCGAGCGGCTCCAAGAACTGGTGAATCAGGTGCTGCGTGCCGCCGTAAATGGGCGTGGTGTAGACGAACGCCGAGCCCACCGGACACAAGAGCAAGAACACGGTCGAGATCGCGGCCATGCCCGAGTTGAAAACCGCGGCCTCCTCCGCGCCCTTCTCGAGCGGCACCAGTTGATCCTCGAGGATCTCCGCGTTGGGGTGCGAGAGACGTGAATAGATCAAGTCGACATTTTCACCGTCGACCGGCTTGGAACGACCGAGCGCGATCGCGAAGGCGCGCTCGGCCGCTTCCGGGGTGGAAAAGACGTACGTCGAAGAACGGAACACCGCAGGGCGTGCGGAGCCGACCGAGAGGCGCGGGTCGAAACCGCGTGTTAGAACCGCCGTGGGCGGGCGAACCAGGTAAGGGATTTTTTCGCGCGGCATGTTGAGGGCACTCGGTTTCAGCGTACCATGATTGCCCTGAGTGGTAAGCCCAGAGCTATCTCGACACAGCGCCTTCGGCGTGAACTTCGCCTGGCTCGTGCGCCTGCGGTTCGGAGCCGTGCTGGGGCAATTGATCGTGATCGGGGCGGTCAGCCTCGGCCTGGGCATCGCCGTGCCACTTCCGGCGCTCGGCAGCGTGATGGTGCTCGAGCTCCTGCTCAATGTGTGGGCCATCGCGCTCTTGCGCAGCGGGCGCCTCATCGAGGAGCGGCACGTCACGCTGGGGGTGGGGGGCGATCTGCTGCTGTTCTCGGCCCTGCTCTATTTCAGCGGCGGACCGGCCAATCCGTTTAGCTTTCTCTACCTGATTCACATCGCGCTCGCGGCGGTCGTCTTGCCGCCGCGGACGACTTTCGCGCTGGTCGCCTGCGCGCTCGCCTGCTCGCTGGGACTCTTCTGGGTGCACGTGCCGCTGCCGCATGATCACGCGCACCACCAGCAAGGGTATGACTGGCACATGCGGGGCATGTGGGTGGCGTTCGGGCTGGCCGGCTGCTTCATCGTCTACTTCATCCAGCGCGTGCTGCGTGAGCTCGGTCGCATCGAGGAGCAGCTGGCGGCGTCGCGGGAACGGGCCGCGCGGGGTGAAGCCGTGGCGGCGCTGGCGATGCTTTCGGCTGGAGCCACGCACGAGCTGGCTTCGCCTCTCTCGACCATCGCGCTCGCCAGCAGTGAGCTCTTGCGCCGCTTGCCGCGAGACGGTGAGGGCGCGGCAGCGCGCGACGACGTGCTCTTGATCAAAAGCCAGGTCGAGCGCTGTCGGTCGATCCTGGAGCAATTGGCCGCGGAAGCTGGGCAAGCCAAAGGCTCGGGCTTCGGGGAGCTCGGCTGGCAGACCATCGTGGAGCACGGGATTGCGGGCTTCGATCGCTCGCGGCTTCGGGTCGAGACGCCGCCCGACGACGAGCTCAAGCTGATCGGATCACTCAGCGCGGTATCGCAAGCGCTGCGGAACCTGGTCCGTAACGCTTTCGACGCCAGCGGTCCGCAGGGCGCGGTACGGCTGAACGTGGCGCAGCGACCCGGCGAGCTTTCCTTCCAGGTCCAAGACGACGGACCGGGCATGTCCGAAACGGTGCTGGCGCGCGCTACCGAGCCGTTCTTCACCACCAAGCCGCGCGGCCAGGGCATGGGGCTCGGCCTATTTCTGGCACAGAGCGTGGCCGAGCAGATGGGCGGACGCCTCGAGCTTCAGTCCGAGGTCGGTCGGGGGACGCGCGCCCGGCTGATCCTACCGCTGCCTGCGACAAACGGTCGCATGGTGCCCGTCGGGCATGGCTCCCAAGCTGCGGCGGCCGATGGCTGAGCCTGTCGACAACGCGCCCACGCTGCTGGTGGTAGAGGACGACGAAGCGCTGCGCTTGCGGCTGGTACGCGCGTTCGCAGATCGCGGCTTTCTAGCGCAGGGCGCGGCTTCGGCGAGCGAGGTCTTGACGCTCGGGGACGAGGCGCCGGAATACGCCGTCGTGGATCTGCGCATCGGCGAGGAGTCGGGGCTCGACGTAGTCCGCACGCTCTTGGCTCGCGATCCAGCGACTCGAATCGTGATGCTCACGGGCTACGGCAGTATCGCGACCGCGGTCGAGGCGATGCGGCTCGGTGCCGTGCACTACCTGACCAAACCTGCCGACGCCGACGAAATTTTAGCAGCGCTGCAGCGCGGGCAAAGCGCGGAAGGCACGGAAGCAACACCCGTGCTGCCCAGCGAGCCGCTATCGCTTGCACGCGCCGAGTGGGAGCACATCAACAGCGTCCTGGTCAGCGTCTCCGGCAACATCTCCGAAGCCGCCCGACGCCTCGGCCTTCATCGCCGCAGCCTGCAACGCAAGCTCGCCAAGTATCCGCCAGCTCGATAGGCCGGGCGACGAGTGAGTCATCGCAGATGCCGGGGGACTTCTTGACCCGCGGATATTGGTCAATATTGGTCAATCACGCGTGCGCAGCGACAGCCCGGTGACCACACCACTCACCCGCGTGACCTGACGGTTGGCCCAAGCCGAACGGAGCGCTCAGTGCGGCTGCGGGGTCGGAGCGGCGCAGCGGCGGTTGATGCAGAGGGCCTTGGAGGTGCAGCAGTCGCCGGGCACCGCGCAGGCCTCGTCGAGGTTGGAGCAGGTGTTGGCGGGAGGCGGGACGCACGAAAGGATGGGAGCGCCGGCGTCGTCGCGGCTGGTCTCGCGGCAGAAGCCGTCGCAGCACTCGGCGGCCGATTCGCAGCCCTTGCCCTCCTGCTTGCAGGGCTCGAAAGCCGCGAAGGCGCGCATGTTGCCCGACTCCAGCTCTTGTCCTGGCAGGTAGAAAGCCGGATGACTGGGGTCAGCCGCGCCCTGATGATCGATGTCGATCGCGGCAACCCAGATTTTCTTGCGCGGGCTCGGCGTCTCGTCGTCGGTGCCCTGCGGGATGCCCCAGATGTCGTCGCCGCGCGCCAGACTGCCGCCGGGCGCGATGGTGTTGCCGTAGGTGCGCCGACTGGTGAAAAGCACCCAAAAATAACCGCCAACCGGCACCGGCAAGACGCTCGGCTCGTAGTTGAGGTGCTCTTCTTGGGCCACGCCGCCGGGCAAGTACAGCTGCCCGTCTTCGCCGTAACCGTTGAGTGCTTCGAGAGCGCTCACGTTCTGACTCGCCACGTCGACCAGCCGCAGATCCGCGTACAGCGCGCCGCCCTGATACTTGGCGGTATCGAACGAATCGCCGGCGTGAAACACCACCGCGCTGGCGTCGGGCACGAAGCTCGGCCAAGCCAGCACGCGCTCGGCATCGCTCACCAGATCCACGACCTCACCGAACTCGGGCGGCGACTTTGCGCCGTCGAAGCTCATCATCGACAGCACGTGCCCATCCGCGCTGGTGTCGTGATTATTGAAGGCCACCCGGCTGCCGTCGGGCGCGAAATTGGGCGTCATGGCCACGTTCACGCGGAAGCTCGGCGCGGCGACGGTCGCGCCGCTCGAAGTGTCGACCAACCGCGTTGCGAGCTCGCCGCTCATGCCCCGCATCTTCGCGCCCGAGGCCGGCACGCCGCTGGTCAGCATCAAAGCGCCATCGGGCGTGAGACCTCCGAACGCGTAGACTCGCCCCTCGTCCTGCTCGTTGCGCAGCGTGATGCCGCCGCTCGACGGCAGGTCGAAGGCTCGGCTCACTACCGCGTTCTGGCTGTCCCACTGCACGCCGGCCACCATCACGTTGCCGTGAGCGCTCACGCTGTGGCATACTGTACAGCCGCTCTGCAGCACCTGCGCAGTTTCGCCCGGCTTGATGCGCATCACCGCGCCGCTCTTGGCCAGCGGGGAGCGGTAGGTGTTGTAGTAGACGAAACCCTTCAAGCTGCCCTGCGCGATCAGCCAGCGCTGCGCTACGGGGCCCGTCACTTGCCCCGCGCTGTGCTTGCTGACTTCAACATCGACCCAGTCCTGTATGCCCGCTGATAGCGTGATGCCGCGCCAGACCGGCTCCGGCAGCGTCACGCGCGTGGGGCCGCTCGCCGTCGCAAACGCCTCGTAGGAGAAATTGGCCGTAACGACCTTCACGTAAGTCGCCTCGGCTGCCTCGCCGCCCAGCTGCAGCAAGGGCGCGGCTAGCCCGCGCGGGAACACGGTCTTGTCGTACGGATACAAGAAGCGCAGCTCCGCATCGGGTCCGATGCCGGCGGGACCGTCGCTGCCGCCCGTGAGCAGGTCTTCCTTCAGCGCGGCATCGAGCGCGTCCGGATCGCTCACGATCGCGACCATGACGTGCAGCGTGATCGAGGCGCTCTGCGAACCGACCGTGGCCGTGATGGTCACGTCGCCACCCACGAAGCCGTTGGCCGTAAACTCGCCATTTTCGCTCACCGAGCCGAGGCGCGTGTCGTCGACGCTCCAGCTCACTTGATTCGGCGTGGAGCCGTCCTCGTAGCGAGCGCTCAGCTGCACCGTCACCGGCTGTCCTGCGACCGGGATATCCTGCTGCTCGGCGCTCACTTCGAGCTCGAGCTCGGTCGTCCCGGCACCGCCCGGGCTTCCCAGGCTCATCCCGCCGAGGCCCAGCACGAACTCGCCGCCCTCACCCAGATCGCCCGCGCCCGCATTTCCAGCCGCCCCTGAGGAGAAGCTCGGATTACCCCCACAGGCGGCGCCGAGCGAAAAAACCAGACCGGTGCCGGTGAGCAACAGCTGAAGCCTGAAACCGCGGCCGTTCATGGACCTCCTTCAATGCGGCCAGCGCGGCCCCACGCTTTAGCGCCTGCTAGGGTGCCTATACGACCCTACATGTCGGTGCTCTACCAACCTGCTCAGCGAAAGTCTGGCCAACCGGACACTCGAGCGCTCGAGGCGGAGGAGCGGAAATAGCGGGCTCCTCATTCGAGCTGTGTGTTGGCAGCCTGAGCTGATCACCTTCGCGCGGCGCGATCAGCCGTAGGGCCGTCGAGCAGCGTGCGCAGCTGGCGGCCCAGCCCTTCGGGCGTAAACGGCTTATTGATGAAGGCTGCCGACTCGTTGAGCGTCGAGGCATCGACGATCTGCCGGTCGGTGTAGCCGGACATGAACAGCACCTTCAGGCCCGAGCGCAGCGCTCGCAGCCGTTCGACCAGGACGACTCCGGACGTTCCCGGCATGACCACGTCGGTCAGGACCGCGTGCAGCAATTGCTCCCCGCTAGCGCAGATCTTCACGGCGTGCTCCGGATCGTCAGCGATCACCACCCGGTAACCCAACTTGCGCAGCGTCAAAGCACACACGCGCCGCACCGCGGGCTCGTCCTCCACGAGCAAGATGGTTTCGGAGCCGTGGCCAACGGGCTGACGCGGATCCGGCCGCCAGGAGTCGCGACCGGTCGCCACCGGTAAGTACACTCGGAACGTAGAGCCCTTGCCGAGCTCGCTGTGCACGGTCATCGAACCTCCGGTTTGATGCACGATGCCGTAAACCGTTGACAGGCCCAGGCCGGTGCCGCGTCCTTCGGCCTTGGTGGTGAAGAACGGCTCGAACATGCGGCGCAGAGTCTCGGCATCCATGCCGGTGCCCTCGTCCTTGACCAGCAGCTGCACGTGCCGGCCGAGCTTTGCCCCTGGATGGGCGAAGACGTGCTCCGGGCCGAGCGTTACGATCGACGTCTCGATCCAGAGCTGACCGCCGTCGGGCATGGCGTCGCGCGCATTGATAGCCAGATTCAAAATGACCTGCTCCATCTGCACGGGATCGACGCGGACGTGGCAAGGCTCACTGCCCTTGTCGATGCGCAGGGTGATGTCGTCGCCGATCACCCGCACCAGCATCTTCTCGAATTCACTCACCAGCACGCACAGGTCCACGTGGCGCGGGCTGACCACCTGCTGCCGGCTGAACGCCAAGAGCTGCTGGGTCAGACCGGCGGAGCGCAGCGCCGCCCCGCGAATCGTGTCGAGCGCCTCGTACAGCTCGTCGTCCGGCTTCAGCTGCCCCAAAGCCATTTCGGTGTGGCCCAGGATCACCGAGAGCATGTTGTTGAAGTCGTGAGCGACGCCGCCCGCCAGGCGCCCAACCGCGTCCATCTTCTGAGCATGGCGCAATTGCTCCTCGCTCTTCTGCAGCGCCACCTCGGCCTTCTCGCGGTCGCTGATCTCCCGTTCCAGGCGCGCCACCGTCAGTGAAAGCTCACGCGTGCGCTCCACCACACGCCGTTCGAGCTCGTCCTGCGCGCGGCGCAGCGCCTCCTCGGCCTCGTGGCGTTCGGTGATGTCGAGCGAGATGCCGAGCAGAAAGCGTGCCACACCCGCCTTGTCCAAGATCGGAATCTTCTTGGTGTGTAGCCAGCGCCGGCCATTGGCGGTGTCGATGGGCTCGAGCGGGATATCGACCAGCTTCTTCTGGTTCAAGACGCCGCGGTCCTTTTCCTCGAAAAAGGCAGCCTGGTCGGGCGGGAAGAAGTCGGCGTCCGCCTTGCCGATCATGGCTTCACGCGGGATACCGAGCAGCTCCTCACCGGCCTTGTTGAACAGCTCGAACCGCAACGTGTCGGCGTTCTTGACGAAGATCATCGCCGGGATGTTCTCGACGATCGACGACAGGAACGTGCTGACGCGCTCCAGATCACGGCGCGAACGATTGATGGGATCGTCGAAGTCTCCGGGCAATTTGGCGACTCGGGGCGCACCGCGCCCCGCCCTCTTCCTGCGCTGCAGGCTAACATGCCGCCCGGATGGGGACGAGCGCCTGCTCCGTCAGGCGCCGCTGGCGTTTCAGGGGGGATTGAGCGCAGAATCGGGCCCGCCTGCGCTTCCCGGTCTGACGGGCGATGTGCCAGACTCGCGCCGTTGTACGGCCCTCTGCTGTTGTCTTTCGAGGTATCGCTCTTGGCCACGCTCTTGGCCGGAGGGTGCGGAGTGGCGCTGGCCGGATTGCTCAGTGAACGCCGTTTTCCAGGGGCGCAGCTGCTCGATGCGATTCTGAACGCGCCGCTGGTACTGCCGCCGACCGTGCTCGGCTACTACCTCTTGGTGCTGCTCGGGCGCGAGAGCTCGGTCGGGCGTCTGTACGAGGCTGCCACCGGCTCGCCGATCGTGTTCACACGCACGGGCGCGGTGTGTGCCGCCGCGCTAGCCGCGCTGCCATTCGTGGCGCGGTCGTCGCGCGCCGCGCTCGATTCGGTCGAGCCGCGTTTCGTCGAAGCAGCGCGCGTGCTGGGCTCGCCGCCACTGCGCGCCTTCATGCGCGTGCGCATGCCGCTGGCCGCGCGCGGCATCCTGGCCGGTCTCACGCTGGGTTTCGCCCGGTCGCTCGGCGACTTCGGTGTCACCTTGATGGTCGCCGGCAATATCCCGGGCCGCACCCAAACCGCCTCGCTCGCGATCTACGATGCGATTCAGGCGGGCCGCGACAGCCAGGCAGCAGCCTTGGCCGCAATCTTGACCAGTCTGGCGATTTTGGCGCTCTACGCGATCAACAAGCTCTCGCCGGGGCCGGCGCGCTAGGCGATGAAGCTCAAGCGGCGCGTGGTCGTCATCGGCGGTGGCTTCGGCGGCCTGTCGGTGGCGCGAGGCCTGGCGCGCCAGCCGGTGCACGTCACGCTCGTCGATCGCTCGAACCACCACCTGTTTCAGCCGCTGCTTTACCAGGTGGCGATGGCGGGTCTGGCTCCAGCCGAGATCGCAGTGCCGATCCGCTCGGTGCTCCGCAAGCAGGACAACGCGCGGGTGCTGCTCGCCGAGGTGACCGGCGTGGACTTGGCAGCCAAGAGCGTCGAGACCCGTGAGGCGCTGCCGCTCACCTACGACTACCTGGTAGTCGCGACGGGCGCCGAGAACAGCTACTTCGGCAACGACGACTGGGCGCGCGTGGCACCCGGGCTCAAGGATCTCGACGACGCGGTGGAGATCCGGCGGCGCGTGCTGCTCGCCTTCGAGGCAGCGGAGCGCGAGCCGGATCCGACCAGGCAGCGCCAACACCTGACGTTCGTGGTGATCGGCGGCGGCCCCACCGGCGTCGAGCTAGCCGGTGCGATCGCCGAGCTTGCCACGTTCGTCCTGGCTCGCGATTTCCGCGCCATTCACCCGGATGCGACGCGCGTGGTGCTGGTCGAGGGCAGCGACCGCATCCTGGGCAGCTTCGACCCCAAGCTTTCCGCGCGCGCCGCCGAAAGCCTCGAACAGATGGGCGTCGAGATCAAGACGGGGCTGCGCGTCACGTCGATGGACGAAGGCGGCGTGAGCTGCGGCTCCGAACGCATCGCCGCCTCGACCGTGCTGTGGGCCGCGGGTGTGCGCGCGTCGGTGCTGTGTCAGCGCATCGGCCTGCATGTGGACAAGCAAGGCCGCGCCATCGTCGAGCAGGATTGCTCGATCGAGGATCACCCGGAGGTCTTCGTGATCGGTGACGCCGCGTTTCTGCCTTCCGAGGCATTTCCTCACGGCTTGCCTGGCGTCAGTCCGGTAGCGATGCAGCAGGGCCGTTTCGTTGCGCGGCAGATTGCGCGCAGTCTCGAGGGCGCGCCACGACAACGCTTCCAGTACGTGGACAAGGGCTCGATGGCCACCATTGGCCGCAGCCGGGCGGTCGCTCAGCTGGGCAAGCTGCAGCTATCGGGCCTGCTAGCGTGGCTCGCCTGGCTGCTGGTACACATCTTCTACCTGATCGATTTTCGCAATCGCATCGTGGTCATGTTCGACTGGGCGCGCGCCTACTTCGCCTACGCGCGCGGCTCGCGGCTCATCACCGGCCATCGCCTGCAGGCCGGAACGCCTAGCGCTGGGAAGCCCGCTGCGACAACGGGCAACGAGACCTAGCGGAGGCCGCAGGCCCCAACCGGTCAGCCCCGGTCCGGATCGAGCGTCGGCGTTGCACTTTGACCGGTCAACGTGGGCCCGGTGGCGACACGTGAGCTTCTGCAAGGGAGCTGCGGCTGGGCAGCCCCCACCGAATTCAGAGGCTCAGCGTAATCCCTGACGCTGTCAGCCCTTATTCGGAATCTTGCTCATTGCCAGCTCGGTCATCGCGGTGATGGTGAGCGATGGGTTCACGCCTAGGTTCGCCGAGATGGCGGAGCCGTCGCACACGTACAGGCCGGGGTAGCCGAAGACCTGGTGATCGGTGCCGATCACGCCTTCGGAGGCGCTCCCGCCCATGCCGCAGCCACCCAAAATATGGGCAGTCGTCGGAGCGTCGAGCAGCGCTTCGTTGATGGCACCGATTGCCACCGCGTCGGTTTTTTCCGCCACTTTGCGCGCCACCAGGTTGGCGACCGGAATGAAGGTGGGCGGCTGACTCTGGCCTGCTGGCAGCTCGCTGACCAAGCGCTGCTTGAAAGGCCACCACCAGGGCCGTGCCAGCCGCACGCGCAGGTGATTGTCGATCGGCTGCATGACCAGGAGAATGATGGTGCGCGTGGCCCAACCCCACGGCACCTGTGTGCGCAAGAAATCTAGCGGGTGCCGCAGCACCTGCCCGACGAAGCGCGCAAATCGGCGCAGCCGCCCGCCGTGTCCGTCGACCATGAGCGTACCCAGGCGTCCCATTGCGTCCTGACCGGCACCATAGCGCACGACCTCCACGTGGGTGTGCGGCTCCGGGTAGAAACCACTGGCGATCGCGATGCCGCGCGAGTTGTCGGCGCCGCCGCGTCGCGAGAGAGCGCCCACGATGGCTTCCGAATTGGTGCGCACGTAGTCCCCGAGGCGCGCGCTCAGCTCCGGCAATAAGCCACCCTGTTTGCACGACAAGAGCAGCGGCACGGTACCCAGTACGCCGCCCGCCAGCACCACCGAGCGCGCGCGCAGGCTGGGCAAGCGCCGCCCGAAGGGGCCGGTGCGCCGCATTGTCACCGCATAACCACCATCCGGATGCGGCGCCACGCCCGTCACGGTCGTGAGCGGGCGCACCTCTACTCCGCGCTTTTCCGCCAAATACAGGTAGTTTTTGTCGAGCGTGTTCTTGGCGCCGTAGTTGCAGCCGACCATGCAGCCGCCGCAGAAGACGCAGCCCACCCGCTCCGGCCCTTCGCCGCCGAAGAACGGATCCGCCACCTTCTTGTTCGGTTCGCCGAAGAAGACCGCGACGTCCGGTTGATGGAAGGTGTGGCCGACGCCTAGCTCCTCGGCGACCTCGCGCAACGTCTGATCACCGGGCCCCAAGCAACGCGCCGGTGTCGCGCCCAGCATGCGCTTGGCGGTAGCGTAGTGGGGAGCCAGGCGCGCCTTCCAGTCGTCGAGCCCCGCCCAGCGCGGGTCGCGATAGAAAGCGTCCGCCGGCTCGAGCAACGTGTTGGCGTACACCAGCGAGCCGCCGCCGACGCCCGCACCCGACAGCACCAGCACGTTCTTCAGCAGCGTGATGCGCTGAATGCCATAAAAGCCGAACGAAGGCAGCCACAGGAATTTGTGCAGCAGCCAATTGGTCTTCGGGAACTCGCCGGTGAGCCAGCGGCGCCCCGCCTCCAGCACCACGACTTTGTAGCCCTTTTCGACCAGGCGTAGCGCGCTCACGCTGCCACCGAAGCCGCTGCCCACGACCAGGAAATCAGCATCGAAGTCTGCGCGTGAGTCGGCGGGGCCCGGGCCCCGCCTCGGGCTCGTAGCCGTCACACGAACTCCATCTCGTCCATGCTCCAGGTCAGATACGCGTCCCCTTCCTCACGCTCGAGGTCCGCGCTACCAGCGCGCGTACGGAAGCGCGTGATCTCGAACAGATCATCCAGCTCGCTCTCGATCTCTTCGGGCGGTGTCGCGACGTCGGCGCTGCTGATGGTGTGAAGCGCCATCGTCAGCTCTTCTGCGCCGACCTCGATGATGCTGTAACCGTTGCGCCTGAGCTCCTGAAACGCCAGGTGTGGGTTGGGCCGATTCACCTTGTTCGCTAGCAGGGAGTCGATGTTCTGCACGAGCAGCCCCACGTTCATCGGCAGCGAGGCGTCCTGCGACAGGATGCCTTCGATCGCATCGAGCCAGGTCATGGACGACACGCTGCCGGTCGTCAGCTCCACCACCCGCACGCTCGGGTCGTCGGGCAAGCACGGCGTGCCGGCAAAAAAAGCATGCAAATCACCGGACAAAACCACGGCATTGCCAGCGCTCGCCAGCTCCTCCAAGAGCAGCCGGCGTTCGCTCGGAAACCCATTCCAGTCCTCGGCGGAAAGACTGATGCGCGTGCGCAGCTCAGGCGGCACGAGCTCCAGGCTGGTCAGATCGATCCGCAGCGGCATGAACTGGATCTCGCTGCCCCAGACCTTGAAGGTGCGGGTCGAGTCGCGCAGCGTCTTGATGAACCAGGCGCGCTGGCTGGCTCCCATGACTAGCTCGCTGTCACCGTCGCTCTCACGGTAGCGCTTGCTGGCCAAAGCTTCGAACGGACCGAGGGCCAGGACGTAGCGGGCTCCCACACTCGAGAACTCGTTGGTCTTGAGCAGCGAATGATAGGCGTAGCCTCGCGCGAGCGATGTATCCTCCAGATCGATGGGCAAGAGCTCGGTCTCCTCGAGCGTGACCAGCGCCTGATTAATCCAAACCGCGCTCACGTTGCCCGTGAGTTTTTCGGCGGTCACCTGCAGGGTCTCGGCCCCTGCCCGCAGCCGCTCGAGGTAGCTGCCGTCGTCGTAGGCTTCGATGTCCACGTACGGCACCGCGTCGGCCGGCAGCTCGCCCAGCTCCGCTTCGAGCTCGGCTTGGGTCATGAAAATCAGGCCGGGCGAGCCGTCCTCGGGCACCAGGTGATCCGGGCGGAAGCGACGCAGATCCGTGACCAGCAGCTCCAGGTGCTGGCCGAAGGTGAAGCCGCGGTAGATCGCGAAGTTGTCGGGAAAGATTTGCGCCGCGTCCAACGCAGAGGCAGGGGCGGTGTCGTAGTCGACCGGCATGTACTCGAACCAGGCCTGGTCGGCTGCGGCGCGCCGCTCCGGCGACGCCTCGTCGACTTGGCCATCCTGGTAAGTCGCAACGTCCCCGTGGCAGTCGTTCGAGAACTCGTGGTCGTCCCAGATCGCGATCATGGGATGCCGTTCGTGCAGCGCCTGCAGGTCGGGATCGCTGCGGTAAGTCTTGTACAGATCGCGGTAGTTCGACAGCGACTGCGCGGCGAAGAAGCTGCGGTCCTCACCGCGCGACCGCTCGAGCGCCTCCCCCGGCGCGCTGAAGCGCGTGGTGCGCTCCTGACTACCTGCCTGAAACGACGGGTCCCCCACCGACTCGTAGACGTAATCACCGAGGTGCAGCACGAAGTCCACGTCTTGCTGCGCCAGGTGGCGATGCACGGAATAATACTTGCCGTCGTAGTCCTGACAGCAGATGACGCCGAACCTGACCTTGACGTCCGCATCGGCCGCCGGCGCCGTGCGCGTGCGTCCGACGCGCGTCTCCGCCAGACCATGCGTGGTGAGATACTGAAAGCGGTAGTAGTAGGTGGTGCCGGGCGTCAGCCCCGAGATGCGCACGTTCACGCAGTGGTCCGTTGCCTCGTCAGCCACCAGGCTCAGCGCCTCCCCGCTCAACGAGAGCGGCTGCTCGAGCTCCGGATCGAGGGCGATCAGCAAGCTCACGATGAGACTCTCGCCGGCCCGCTCCTCGTCCACCACACGCGTCCACAGCACCACGCTCTCGGGCCGCGGATCCCCCGAAGCCACCGATTGCGGAAAGTAGAGCGCGCTCTCCTCCTCCGGCAGGGCGCCGCTGGCGTCGCCCGTTCGGTAGCAGGCGGTGGGCAAGGCACCTGCCACCACGACCGACAATTTCAGGATCTCGCGACGGCTGCGCTGCTGACTCATCGCGATCAGCTTATCGCGCTTGGCGGAGCTCAGAAACCGTCCGCGAACGTGCCCAGCGAGGCGCGCTCACCAGTCGCCTTGACCCAGGCGAGCCCCTTCTCGTGCGCCGTGTCGCGCGAGCCCATCATGACCTCGTGACCGAGTTGGACGAGCTTGCTGCCGATGGTTTGGCCTACCCCGCCCGTTCCGATCACTGCGATCTTCATTTGGACTCGCTCGACTTTTCTCGAGGTTCGAGCAGTCCCGACGCGGGGCTGATGAGCCCTCCGGCGTCAGCCTAGAGCCCACGCGCGCAAAACGGAAGCCTGCGTCCGTGGACAGCGGATTCCAGCGCGGTTCGGGCTGCTTACGCTTGACGTATGGCCCAGGGAGAAGGTTGGCTCTGTGCATGCATCGCACCAAGCTCGTTCTCTGCGCCGCCCTGATTGGCCTTCTTGCCTCGGCGTGCTCCCAGGAGCCGCCGCCTCTCACTGCATCCTCGGGCGAGCAGCCTAGCTATGCCGAGCACTACCCCGCCCGCCTCACCACGCTGCGCACCGGCTTTGCGAGCGACGAAGCCAAGGTGCAGGCCGCGTTGCCCGAGCTTCAGCCCGCCGCCGACAAGCTCAATAGCGCGGACCCCGCGACGTTGGCCGAGCTGTTCAAGCTGGCCGACACGACCGGTAAGTCCAGCGCGTACGCCAGCTCCGCGCTCGAAGCCGAGACCATCGCGAGCTTCTGGGAAGAGGAGAAGCAGCCGCTGCATCAGAAGATCGGCGGCGCCGTCGCTTACGCTGGCGGTCAGAAGGAATGTTCGAAGGAGTGCTCGGACCACCTGGGAGGCGTGGCTGCCGGCGCCAGCGACCGCGCCGTGGAAAAGCAGCTCGAAGAGCGGGCTCAGCGCCTGGGCGAGCTGCATCGCTTCGTCGAGGATCACGAAGAGCAGCTCGGCAAGCCCAACCTGGAAAACGCCGAAAAGCAGGCCAGCGCGATCGCTCTGCTCAGCCACATCGTGCACGTGCGCCTGGAGCTGTACCATCGCGAGCTTCAAGCATCGCTGAGCGACGCCAGCGACGTGAAGTCCACCCTCGAACGCATCGAGAAAGAGAGCGACGCGGTGCTGGCGGACCCCAAGGCTTCCAAGAACAAGCGAGCGCTGGCCGAGAAGCGCAAGGCCGACGCCAGCGCGGCTCGCACCTCGCTCACGGCCGAGCTGGATCTTGCGCAGGGCGCGCTCGATCAAATGGAGCAGCGGAACAAGAAAGTCGCTGACGACTACGACAAGGACTTCGAAGCGCTCATCGACTCGCTGGAGCAGAAGGCGAAGGCGAAGAAGTAGCCCGCGGCTTGCGCAGCGGCGGCGCGGCGGGCTGAAGCTCGAAGCTCAGCCCGCGCACGAACGCGCTGGGCTCACCTACCCAGCGCCACCAGTATTCGCTGAACACGCTGACCCCGAGCCGCAGCGCCGGCAGCGTGAGCCAAAGCCCCGCACCCACGCGCGGCGACAGCATGCCGAAACTGAAGCCGGAGCTACCGACATCGAAGTGCAGCAGCGAGAAACCCACGCGCACCAGCGGCTCGACCGGCCCCAGCCGCGGCCCCGCCTCCCACTGGTAGCGAGACAGCGTCAGCGAGAAGGCATCGGCCGGCACCAGGCGCAGCTCGTGCTCCAGCAGCCCGCCGGCCACGAACGAGCCGCGCAACGTGGTCAAGGCCTCGCCGAAGGCCAGCCCGTAACCAGTGGTGGGCGCGGTGTCGGGAGACGAGCGCGAGCGAAGCAGTGAAAACCCCAACGTTCGGGCGTGGCGAGCCGTGAACGGATCGAGCAGCGCCCAGCGCGCACGCTGTGGCACGGACGCCACGTGCGCGGGCTGCGGCTCCGGCGCCGGCGGTTGATCGGAGGCCACGGGCTCGTCTATACCATTCGGCGCATGGCGCGCGTCGGCGCCCGCAAACAGGAATACGTCATGAACCTCAAACTTCTCACTCTCGCGCTGGTCTCATTAGGTACGAGCGGCTGCGCCACCGCCATCGGCGGCAACGGCTTCGCGCTGGGTGCCATCTATTCTGGCTACAAGACTTCGGGTCAGGTCGGTACGGCCCAGCCCGGCAAGATGGGTGAGGCCTGTGCCAGCTCCATCCTGGGTTGGATCGCCACCGGCGATGCATCCATCGAGGAAGCCAAGAGGGCCGGCGGCATCACGCAAATCGCCCACGTCGATCACGAACAGTTCTCGGTGCTGGGCGTCTACGCGACGACCTGCACGATCGTGCACGGGCAATGAGTGCGCAGCTACACCGCTGCCGGCGCGCCCGGCCGCTGCCCGCGCTGCTTGCTGCTGCTCGACTATTGCTTGTGTCAGGAGATCGGCGAAGCGCGCCCCAATCGCCCCGAAATCCTGATCGTGCGACACCACTGGGAAGCCTGGAAGAGCACCGGAACAGCGCGGCTGGCCGCGCTGGCGCTGTCGAACGCGCGCATCCTCGACATGGCCGCCGAGGATCCGGAGCCGGTCCGCGCCGAGCTCGAGCGCCTGGCCGGCGCCTGGCTGCTCTATCCGGGGCGTGAAACGCAGGCGCGGCTCGCCGAGCCCCCGCAAACGCTGATCGTGCTCGACGGCACGTGGCGCCAAACCCAAAAAATGCTGCGCCGGTTGCCCCAGCTTTCACGTTTGCCGCGACTGGGTCTGGAGTCGCCGCCACGACGGCCTCGGCTGCGCACGCCGCCCCGGGCGGTGGCCCGCTCGACCCTCGAGTCCATCGCCGATGCCCTCGGTCTGCTCGACTCGCCCGCGCTCGGCCAGCACCTGCTCGCGCTCCACGACCGCTTCGTCCAGCAGACCTTGCGCGCACGGGGCGCTGCTCCGTCCCCGTCGGGTTAGGTCCTTGAGAGCCGCTTTCCGTGACAGATGAGTCAAGTTTTTACTGCTAAGTTGGTGTCCGAGCAGGCGAGCTGAGGACTCCTGCGACCCATCGCGGGCTAACCACAACGGGTGCCGGCCTCGCCGGTTTTGGTCTCGTGGGTGGCTCCTACTCTCGCTGATCGTGATCTGTTCTTCCAAGACTCACAGGTCTTTTTGGGCCATCGGCCCGGCTCAGGTACCAAAATCGCAATTGGCGAGCGATATTTACGGCCAATCTTGCCTGCGGAAATGGCCATGAGGTGACTGTCTGATCCGTTCGGTAGGACTGCTGCCCCAATCGAGTCTGGTGGTCGGCGATCTTGCCAAGCCTGGTCCCAGCGGCCCCGCGGTGCGGGACCCATCTCCGAGAGGTTATTAGATGGATTCTCGAGCTTTTTCCTCCTTGTCTGCCCGCTTGCTCCGACGTCGCCTCTACTATGGTGCCCTGCTGTCCGGTCTAGTCGGGTTGACCAGCACGGCGGGCTGCAGCGATGGAGAAAGCTCGGGCAACGACACCACAGCGGGTTCCGGCGCGGCGGCCGGCAATGCGACGGCCGGCAGCGGAGCCACCTCCGGCAACGGCACCGCCGGGAGCGATGATCCAATCGGCGGCAACGGCCCCGAGCCGATGGGCGGCGCGGGTCCTGAGCCGATGGGCGGCAGCGGACCCGAGCCGATGGGCGGCGCGGATCCCGGCCCAGATCCAACCTGCGGCGCTGTGGGCGATCTGTGCTGCGCCAACAACGTCTGTAACGACGGCGGCTGCTGCGTCGGCAGGCGATGCGTCGCGGACGGCGACTCGTGCGGCGGAGGCGGCAATGGCAGGTGCGCGGCCGGCGAGTGTTCGGGTTGCGGCGCCGCGAACGACGCGTGCTGCGACCGCAGCTGTCGCACAGGCCTGGTCTGCACCGGCTTCGGTGACGGTACCTGCGAGCCCTGCGGTCTGGGCGGCACACCCGACGACGCTTGCTGTCCAGGTCGCTCGTGCGTGACGGGCGTTTGCATCGGCCAAGGCACCGGAGCCTGCCAAACGGCGTGCGGCGACGACGGTCAAGCGTGCTGCAGCGCGGGCCCGGGCGGCGGCTTCTGTGCCGCGGGTCTGGCGTGCGACGCGCAGGACCTATGCGGACCATGCGGTGGTGAAAATGAGGCTTGTTGCGCGCCCACTCGAGCCGCTCAAGACGGTTGTCCCGGAGCGCTCCGCTGCAGCAACGACCTGTGCATCGTCTGCGGTGAGACCAATCAGGCCTGCTGTCAAGGCCAGGGCGCCGCGTGCTCGCAAGGCAACACCTGTAGCAACGACATGTGCGTCACCTGCGGTGCCGAAAACGAGCCGTGTTGCCGCGTGGGCAACCAGGTCGGGTGCATGGATGGCCTAACCTGCGACAACGGCTTCATGTGCGTGATGAACTAACTTGGTTCGCTAACCTAGGCAGACGCCCACCCCAGAAAACCCGCCTGTCGCTCCCCCCACGGCAGGCGGGTTTTCGCTATTTACAGATCGGGCTGCCGCGCCGCAGCCCACCTCGCAGAAGGCAGCCGTGACGTCGATCGGTACAGCCGTCGCGGCTGGTTCCTTTGACCGGCAAGGTGCGCGTGGGACGGGGCAGCGCCGCCGGCGAGCTGGCTCCTACTACGCGGCGGCTCCGCCGATTTGAACAGCTGGTGTTTCACACCAAGCCCGTTCGCTCCGATCCTCAGGCGTCGAACGGTGGCGTGACGGTGAAGGAGTGCAGGAAAATTCCAGCGCGCTAATCCTCCAGACTTGGAACTGTACAATCCAGCTGCGGATCAAGCGGAATTGTAAGGTTATTTGCCATTGGAAGGCATTGGCTAGCTGACATTTCCCCATGTAGTCTGGAGCCCAGCATGTCCTACGCAGCCACTGCTCAAGACGAAACCGAGGATCGCTACTACACGCAAGTCGAAGCGGGCGACGTGCGACTCTTCACGCTGGACCAGCTCGATGCTGCGTTCAACGCGGGTCTCATCCACGAGAACACCTATGTGTGCCTGGAGGGCGACTCCGCTTGGCTCACGTTGGCCGAGGTGGCTGGCCTAGGGGATGAAGAACCCGAGTCGGTCTCGGGTCCGCAACCGGTCCCATATCGGGCAGAAGCCCCGCAACACGTCGCTCTGGCGCCTTACAGCTCACCGTACTACGTGCCGCCCAGCGTGCCCAGCGTCGCGCCGGTCTCCACCGATCTTTCGCTCGACGATTCGGACTTCGACATGATGCGGGTGCGCCCCAAGCGTCGCCTCGGCAAGGTCATGGCGTTACTCACCCTGTGTGCGCTCGGAGGGCTTGGCTTCATGGTCGTACAGAGCGGCGGGCTCAAGGGTGTCAAGTTCCCGCCCGAGCTGGCCAAGGTGCTCGGACAGCAGGCAACGGCCAGCTTGTCGCTGCCGAAGGCTGCCGCGCCACAACCGGCCCTCAAGGAGCTGCCCCGCGCCGCCGCCGAAGCGCCCAAGCCGGAACCGGTCGAGGTCGAGGAGACCAAGCCTGCGGATGCGATGCCTGCGGTCGCCAGCCCCGATTCGGCCAAGACCGACGCCAAGTCCGAGGACAAAGGCAAAGACGGCAACCGCTTCAGCGAAGGGGTCAAGGAGGCGCTGCTGAACAAGGACAAAAAACAGGCCTCCAAACTGAAAGTCAAGAAGGCCGCGCGCGCCGCGTTTTCTGACAAGCACGGCGGCCGCAAGCTCAAAGCCGCGCCGTCCGGCTTCAAGGCGAGCGGCAGCGCCTACGACCCGCTGAACGCCAAGCTCTAGCTGGGGCAGGGGCCCCAGCCCGACAAGGCATGTACGTCTTGGAAGAAAAGATCACGATCGGCGAGAGCAGCAGCCACCCACGAGAACAAACCGGCGAGGCCGGCGCGCGTTGTGGTCTAGCCCGCGATAGTCGCAAGACCCGGCGGAAAACCTGCTCGAGCTCGACAGCTCAGCAAAACTTGACTCATCTGTCACGCAAGACGGCTCTCAAGGACCCTAGCTGGGCCAGGGGCCCCAGCCCGACGAGACATGTGAGTCGCAGGAGTTCTCAGCTCACCTGCTCCGGACACCAACCCTGCAGTCAAAACTTGACTCTCTTGTCACGGAGCCCCGGTAGTTGCAACGATTGTCCAGGACCGAGCGTGCGCAGCTTGCCACCAGGCTCTGCCAGTCGGACCTCGCCCTTGGACATCGACAGCGACAGGCCACTCTTGGGATCCCAACCCAGGTCGAACTCGGTGCCGACCACCCGAACCTCGTAGGGACCGGCGATGAAGCGGTAGCTGGTATCCTCGTTGTGCTGTACGCGAACGTGGAGCTTGCCCTGGACCAGCCGCGTGAGCGCCGCGTTGCCCCCCACCACGTCAACGCTGAACTTGGTCTGATTCTCGGCCAGGATCGAGCTGCCATCCGACAGGCTCACGGTGACTTCACCGCGCTTGGCCTCGATGATGCCGCCCTGCGCGGTGGCACCACGCACGTCGTAGGTCAGCTGCGAATCAGCCCGGAAACCCAGCGTGAGCACCAAGCCCGCCGCAACGCCGACCGCCACCGCGATCGCCGCGATACGGCTGCTACCGTCGCTCGGGGCCGGCGCGACCGTGGGCGAGATGCTCGCAACTTCGATGCGACGCCAGGCGCGCTCGCTATCGCGCTCCACGACCCGCGCCGCGTGCTCGCTGGAGAGCTGACGAATCACCGCGCCCACCTGGCGCTCCGAAAGGGGCTCGCGCTCGTCAGACATGGCCCCGCTCGGTGCGCGACTGGACGTAGTTCGCCAGCAGCGCATTGCGGCTCATGCGCGTGAGCACGTGCTCGTTGGCGCGCCGCGTCCGGCGTTTGCGCGAGAGCTGGCGCGGCCAGCCTGCCTGATTGCTCAGGATAGCGGCGTGCAGGTCGAGCGCGTCCTGGGCGGAAGCAACCGCCTGCGGCGTCGCAAAACTCGACGGCACGCTGCTTACCACGCGAGCTAGAGTAGCAAAACTCATGATCGGTGCCCCCCTCAGCCAGCCTCTTTGCGCTGGTGAGGTTCAAGAACCTGCGCTAGTAAAAACTTCGCCTCTCGGCGTGAGCGGCGTGGTGTGGGCTGTGGGCGACACCCATAGACGCCGTAGTGGCGGCAGCATCGACATGGTCGCGTGCGACGAGCCGCTCACCGGGCGCTTCATTCTGACGGGAGAAACGCCTGTTTGCGGCGCGGGGAGCCACCACCGTGCTCGGAGATCCAGCGCATGCGACGAAGCTGTCAGCAGACTGCAACTCGGAGCTGCCCAGCGGGGCCTCACCCCAACACTGGCAGGCCGCCGCGTCCGAAGCCAGCGTAACTTTCTCGACGATTCAGCCGATACCAACCGATTGATTAGTGTCGACGTCGGCCGCAGTCCGTTCAGGTTTGTGGCTTGCGCTGGCGCCACGTAGGGCTTGCGACTATGCGCCTGCACATGGCTCCTCCGGACGGCGATCTTCACTTGCTTCCCGCATTCCTGCTCTCCACGGCACTGCTTTCGAGCTGCAAGGAGGCACCGGAGCCGGTACAGGTCGCGGCCGCCTCCGACTTGACGGTCGCCTTCGAGGAGCTTGGTCAATTGTTCCATGCGCAGACTGGGCAGAAGGTGACGTTCTCTTTCGCAGCGTCGGGCGCGCTGGCCAAGCAGCTGAGTCAGGGCGCGCCGTTCGATGTGTTCGCTGCGGCCAACGCCTCCTTCGTCGACAGCGCAGTGCAGTCGGGTGCGTGCGACGGCGCAAGTAAGGCTCGCTACGCGCGCGGTCACGTGGTGGCGTGGAGCAAGAGCGTGAAGCTGCAGTCGCTCGCCGATCTGCTAGGGCCGAAGATCAAGCGCATCGCGATCGCGAATCCCGAGCACGCACCGTACGGCAAGGCTGCGCGTGAGGCCTTGACTAAAGCGGGTCTGTGGCGCGAGCTCGAGTCGAAGATCGTGCAAGCAGAGAACGTTCGGCAAGCCTTGCAGTTTGCGCAGACCGGCAACGCCGAAGTGGCGTTGGTCGCGCTTTCGCTGGTGGTGAGCGAGAGCGCCGGGCAAAAGCTCGCCATCGATCCCGCGCTGCACGCGCCCATCGATCAAACGCTGGTCGTGTGTCGGCACGGCAAGAACGTCGAGGGCGGACGCGCCTTTGCCATGTTGGTCGAGTCTGCGCAGGGCCAGGCGCTGCTCGAACGCTACGGTTTCGGATCAGCCGAGCAGATCGGAAAGTAGCCGCTCACCCTCGGGCCAGTCGCCCAGGCCGCTATCGGCGTTGATGTGCCCGAGCGCCCCGACGTCGCTCAGCTCGCTGCCCCAGGCCCGTGCGCAGCGCGCCGAGAGCTCGAAGCTTCCGTAAGGGTCGTTGCGACTGGCCACCACACGGCTCCGAAAGCCCAATGGCACGAGTGGCAAATCGGCGAAACCCCGGGCCTCTGGCGGAAATTCCGGGCCGCTCGGATCCGGCACCGCCACGAGCAGCGCCGCCCGAACGCTGCCGCCGCGCCCCGCGAAATGCGCGACCACCAGGCAACCCAAGCTGTGCGCCACGATCACAGGTGGCTCCCCCAAGGGCGCGGCCGCATCCCCGAGCGCCTTCACCCAGACGTCGAGATCGGGTTGGTTCCAGTCCGGCACCTCAACACGCCGGTACTCCGGATGCAGCGCCTCCCAGCGCGTTTGCCAATGCTCCGGCCCCGAGCCGCCGTAGCCAGGGAGGATCAGAACAGGCGCCATATGCCGAGACAGCGTATCACCTCCGCGTTCGCGCTGCCCAAGCAGGGCTTCGCTCACCCGCGTCATCCATCCGATCGCGCGCTCCCTGACATGGCACGGGCCCCCCGCCGGCGTGCGTCCCGGGGCTAGCTGGCGGCGTGCTCTAAAAACGCGCACAGCGCGTTGACGACTCGTATCTGGCGCGGCGTCTTGCAAGAGGCGCGCGACAGCTCCGGACTCGCAACCAGAATGCACAAGGCCTGCGCGCGCGATACCGCGACGTTCAGCCGATTGGGACTGAACAGGAACTCGAGGCCGCGCGGCGCGTCCTCTGCACTCGAGCTGGTCATCGAGTAGATGACGACCGCCGCCTCCTGCCCTTGAAAGCGGTCGACGGTGCCGACGCGGACGTCCGCCGGTAAGGCACGGCGCAAGGCAGCGACCTGTGCGTTGTAAGGCGCAGCCACCATCACGTCTTTTGCTTCGAGCACGCGCAGCTCGCCCGTGCGCTCTCGAAAGCGCACACTCGGCGCGAGCACTCGCTCTACCAACCTTGCGACCTCGGCCACCTCCTCGCTCGATTGATTCGAGTTGCCGTGATGTTCGACCGGTACGTACCGTAGACCCGAGCCCCCCAGCTCCCGGTCTCGCAGATCGCGGGCCCCCGGCTCCGTCTCGAGCAGTAGCTCCTGGCGCCCCAGCCCCAGATCCGCAGCAGGACTGAGGCGGCCTTCGTAAAAGGTCTGCGAGATGAAGGAACAGATGCGCGGGTGCAGCCGGCGCGTGTGGGGTAGAAAGACTCCGAGCTTGGGCGGAATCGTGAGCGCGTCGCCGCCTAGCCAATGCTCGAGCGCCGACACCTCGGCACCCGGTGGGTGCACACCTTTTTGCGGCTGCTCGAGCTGCGCCGGATCGCCGAACAGCACCAGGCCGCGCCCAGCACGCGCCACCGCCAGCGCGTTGGCGAGCGACATCTGCCCGGCCTCGTCGATCACCAGCGCGTCCACGCTGCCCGCGTAGTCGTCGCGTGCCCAGGTCCACGCGGTGCCGCCGAGCAGATTGACGCGACCGGTTTCGAGCTCCTGCCGCGCGCGCTGCTTGTCATCGTCGACCCGAAACGGCCACGATTTGGTGTCATCGTCGTCGTCTTCGAGATGCAGGCCGCGGACCAGCTCGAGCGCGCCCTCTTGTTCGGCGCGCTCATACACGCCTTCCAGCAGGTGCTTGACCACCGCGTGACTGTTGGCAGTCACGCCGATGCGTTTGCCCTGCTTGAGCAGCCCGAGAATCATCAGCGCCGCCTGATAGGTCTTGCCAGAACCGGGCGGCCCCTGCACCGCGAGCACTCCGCCCTGGAGCTCCGCGCTCAGCCGGCCGAGCGAAAGCTCCACCGTCTCGCCGGCCCGTAGCAGCTCCCCGCCGCCCGCGGCTGCCAGCGGAGCTCGGAATAGAAATGCCTGCGCGGCTTCGAAACCCGGCTGCTCGGCGGCCAGCGCCTCACCGAGCGCCAGCAAGCTGCCCGGCAGCGGCCGGCTGTCGATGGGCTTGCCGACGATCAGAGCGCGCGGATGCGGCACGCTCGTCCTGGGCCCGCGCTTGATCAGCACGTGCCTGAGCCCGATTTCGGTGACCGTGCCCGGCGTGGCTTCGGTGTCCGGGTCGATCGGCGAGGGCTTGCTGCGCAGTGAGTGCTCCTGCTCCGGAAACTCGTAGCGATGGAGCGTCGAGAGCTTGATCTTACCGACCTCACCGACGTAGCTCAGCCCGGCAATAGCACTCTTGTCCTCGAGCCGATCGGCGGGCGCCAGCTCGACGGCTCGAAAGTAGTCCCAGAAGCCCGACTTTTCCTCGCGCCGGTGAAACTCCAGCAGATCGGCCAGCAAACGCCGCTCCCGGGCCCGAGGATGCACGGGATTCTCGGTCAGGCGGCGCGCCAGATCCGCCGCGAGCCGTTGCCGCTCACTGAGCTGCTCAGGCGGTTTCTCGCTCAGGCGCTCGGGGCGCGTCAATGGCCGGCTCGCGCTCGTGGCGAGCTGATCACGGCACAGCTCCAGAAAATTGCGCAGCGCCGCGGTCGACAGGCAATCGTCGCGATTGTAACTCTGAATCGCGCTCCGCAGCTCGAGCAGCGGCACGTTCTCGTCACCGGTCTCGAGCCACCAGCCGAATAGCTGCATCGCGCGCGCCGCGTCGCGCAGCTCGGTGGAGCGCTGAAAATCGTAGAGCGCCTCGAGCTGCTTCAGACTGTAGCTCTCGACCGAGGCGCGCAGGCCGTGGCGCACGATGGGCAGCAGATCCACTAGCACCCCATCGCGCAGCAGCTGATCCACTTCCGCCTCGCGCGTCGCGTGACGACATGAAAGCTTCTTGAGCGCGTCCGCCTCGCGGTGACCAAAGTGGAACAGGTGCAGCCGCTCGAACTCCTGACGCCCGAGCAGCACGCGATCGATGACCTGCTCGAAGGCTCGCTTTTCCTCAGCCGAGCTCGTGGCCCAAAAAGCCCGGTAGCGCGCCGGTCCTGGCGCGGCGCGCACCGTGAAATCGAGCTCCGGCTCGCCGAAATCCAGTAGGCCGAACAGGTACTCCAGTCCGCCGTCGATCACGAAGGAGTCGCCCTCCAGATCCAAGAACAGATCTCCCGGCGTCGGCAGGGGCAGTGCCTCCAGGCCGACCCCTGGTTCATCGAGCGGCAACAGCTCGCAGCGCGCGCGACCCTCCTGCCGCCCGCGCAGCTGCAGCCCGGCTTGTTCTCGAATCCGCGTCAGCGAGTCGGGCAGAATGCCTTCCAGCTTCCGGTCGGGCGCAAGCCGGGCTAGCTCCTCGAGCCGGCCGACACCGGCGAGGCTCAGACGATCGCGCTGGCGGCGCGTAATGCCGGCAACCAGCGACAGATGGTCATCGGCTCGACGGCGATCTTCACAGCGCTTCCAGTAGCGGCACACCGCGCAATGCTCGACCGGTTCCGGATAGGGCTCTTGCTGCTCGCGCGCCGATGCGACGAAGGCCTGCATGCGACGACGCACGCTGCGAAAGTACGCGGCGTAGTGCGCGGTCGATAGGGCCTGCGGCACGGTCTCACTGCCGCCGCCCACGATCTGAAAATGCTCTGGGAAAACGCCCTGAATTTCGTGAAGCTGATCCGAATAAGCACACAGCTGCAAGACCGCCTGGGCTTTGGCTTCGCGCGACAGCTTGGCATCCACCGCCTCGTAGTGGTGAGGCCAAAGCGTACCCCCGGGTACCTTCTGCAAGAAGTCGGGGCGCCCCACCCAGACCACGCCCGAGTCGGCACCGGTGATCAGCGCGCCCTGGCAGATCAGATCGGCGCCGGCCTGCATGGCTTGCAGCGTGCGCTCGGCTGCAGCCTGCAAGCCTGCCGGCCCGGGGTGCGCGCCGATGGTCACGATCTCACGGCCCAGCTTGCGGTAGTGATCGAGCACGCGCGCCTCGTGCTCCAGACCGCGCTTCTCGAGCATGCGTCGCTCGATGTCGTTCTGAGCAGGCCGGGTCAGCTCACCGTCGGCTACGCGTAGCTCCAGCGCCGTGAGGTGCTGACAAGCCAGAAACGCCGCCACCTCTGTGGCCGAAAAACTGAACCCGTCGGACGAACGGCGCATCGCCCGGGAACTGTAACGGAAGGCCGGCGAAAAGACCGCTGCGTTTGCTCAGCTCGCGTCGAACAGCGGCAGGGCTTCGCGGATCGCGCTCGACGTGCCCACGAAGTAGATGACGTCCCCCTCCTCGAACGGCACGCTGGGATCCGGATTCTGCAGTAGCGTTTCGCCTCGCCGCACCCCCACCACCAGCACACCGGTCGTGCTGCGCAGGCTCAGGCTAGCCGGTGAGGCGCCAACGGCCGCGCTTTTCGGCTGGACCAGCGCGGACTCGATCTTCAGCTCGGAGAGCCCTCGCAGATCCCCGAGCTGCGCCCGGGGTAGCGTCTGCTTGCGCTCGCTGGTCTGGGTTTCGGAGCGAATCGAGGCAATGGTCTGCTCGATGACGTTACGCGGCACCTCGATGCTGCGGAGCAGCCGCGCGACCACCTCGACCGCGCCTTCGACCTCTTCGGCCACCACGTCACGCGCGCCCAGCTTGAGCAGGCCTTCCCGCTGCGCCAAAAAATGCGTGCGCATCAACACCGGCACGCTCGGAGCCAGGCGCTGCACCATGGCCACGATGCGCTCGGCGGCTTGCGGATCGTTCATGAGCAATACCACCAGGCGCGCCTCGGTCAGGTGCGCGTGACCGAGCGCCTCCTGGCTGGTCGCGTCACCGTAGTAGACGGGCAGACCCAGCTCCTTGCCCTTGCGCACGTTGTCGGCATTGAGCTCCAGCACCACGAACGGCGTGCCCGCGACGGTCAGGCTGCGCGCAGCGAGCAGGCCCGCCACCCCGAAGCCGATCACGATCACGTGACCCTCGAGCTTTCGGCTCTCGTCCGCCTCGTCGATGCTGCGCACTCCGATCAGACGCTCGAGTGGCGCCAAGAGCCGCTCGCCGGCGGTGATGTGCGGCGCCGCGCGGACGAACAACGGCGTCAGGAACATGCTGGCGATGCCGGCCGTGAGCAGAGGTTTAACGGCGGCCGCGTCCACGACCCCGCTGCTCTGAGCCAGGCGCGAAAGTACGAAGCCGAACTCACCGAATTGCGCCAGCCCCACTCCGGCCAGCCAAGCCACCCGCGACGGAAAACGCATGGCCATCGCCGCCAGCGTGGCCAAAAGACTCTTGGCAACCAAGAATCCGAGCAGCAGCCCGCCGATCAGCAGCGGCTGCGCCAGCACGACCCGGAAATCGAACAACATGCCCAGCGAGACGAAGAACACGCTCACGAACACATCACGTAGCGGCAGGATGTCGCCCATCGCGCGGTGGCTGTACTCGGTGTCGGCGACGACCATGCCCCCCAGGAAAGCTCCCAGCGCCAGCGACAACCCGACCATCGAGGTGAGCCAGGCGGTGCCGATGCACAAAGCCAGGATGGCCAGCAAGAAGACCTCACGGCTGCGACTCGCGTCGACCCAGCCCAGGACTCTGGGCACCACGAAGCGCGCCACTATGATGGTGCCAGTGACGACCAGGGCTGCCTTGCCCAGCGCCAGGGCGATGTTCATCGCTGCACTACCGACCGCCGCGGAGGGCGCGAGCAACGGCACGATCAGCACCATTGGTACGACCAACAGATCCTGAAAGATCAAGGTACCGACGATGAACTTGCCGTGCGGCGCATCGAGCTCGCGCCGCTCGGCGAGTGCCCGCAGTACGATGGCGGTGCTGGAGAGCGCAAAGGCAAAGCCGTAGAACAATCCGCGGCCGAAAGGCTCTCCGAGCGCCATTGCGATGGCGGTGGTGACGCCTGTGGTGAGGCCCACCTGCAGCGCGCCGCCGAGCGCGACCTGGCGCATGATGTCGCGCAAGCGTGCCAGCGAAAACTCGAGCCCGATCGAGAACAACAGGAGCACCACGCCGACCTCGGCGAAAAGCTCGATGGCGTGCACCGATTTGACGAGCCGTAGCCCATACGGACCGAGCAAGGCGCCCGCCGCCAGCAGTCCGGCGACCGTCGGCAACTTGAAGCGCGCGAGCAGCACCGTAACCGCAACCGCCAGCACCGCAACCAGTGCCAGCTCATCCATCATCGGGACGTGGCCCATCGGGCCCGCCATGTTGCCCGATGCCGGCGCCGACGCAGCAAGATTTCGTGAGGTCTCCCTTCGGCAAAAAAGGCGCACGGCGCCGAGCTCGGCGACGATGGCATCCAAACCCACGCCAAGCATCTGCCTTTCGTCGCGCGCTTGTGTGACGCGCGAGGTCAGTCGGCCAGAAAGGCTGCCCGCCGTTCGGACATGCAGGCGCCAGTCTAACATGCGAGTCTGTAGGGGTACTATGTCGAGCCAAACCCAAACGGCCGCCCCTTTGCGGGGTCCGTTCAGCTTCACCCCGATCGGGTGGGTGTCCTCGCCCTACCAGAGGCGTTTTGGCACACCGCAGCAGGCGGCTGCCATCGACTCGGATCAGGAGGCGGTGCTGGAGCTCGATCCGGATCGTATCACCGAGCAGGCGCTGAGCGATCTGCAGGGCATCGAGCGCCTCTGGATCCTGAGCTACCTGCATCGCAGCGGCACCTGGGGGCCCCTGGTGCGACCCCCGCGCGGCCCGCGTGCGCGGCGCGGTTTGTTTGCGACGCGCTCGCCCGATCGACCGAATCCGATCGGTCTGTCCGCGGTAGAGCTGCTGCGCATCGACGGGCTCAACCTGCACGTGCGCGGCATCGACTTGATCGACGGCACGCCCATCCTGGATCTGAAGCCGTACGTCGCTTACGCCGATGCTTTTCCGGGCGCGCGTGCCGGCTGGATCGACGAGCTTGACCCGGAGGAGCTGCAGTTCGCCAAGCGACCACCGCCCGGCGGCTGAGCGCTTAGGCGCGGTCGGCAAGATCTGCTCGAGCCTACTTTACCCGCGCGCGCGGTGAGTAGAGACGGCCGTCTTGCTCGAGCAGTAGCAGAGGTGTGTCGTCGGGATCCACTTCGAGCGCGACCACGTTGGCGCATGGCCAGGCCACGACGTCACCCCCGATCGCGTCGAGCTTGGCGCCCGTGGTGCCACCGGGCCCGACCGTCGGTAGCAGGCGCGTGCCCATGCCGGGGTTGCAGTAGGCCATCGAGGAGGAGCTGGCGCCAAAGGCGTAGCGCAAGGTGTTGAGCTCGACGTAGGTGGCCTTCGGCCCCGTGGGCAAGAGCGCCGAGTAACAGAGCTTACCGCTGGCGGTCACGCCGAGCGGGTCCTCGTCCGTGCCGCAGTACTGAGTGACGAGCCCCCGGCCGCGATCGCTCATCAGGATGCTCGAAATCGAGTCGTCCATCTCGCTGCCGGTGACGGCGGTCATGCTGGTAAAGGCGTCAGCCTGGGGCGCCACGAAGCGATGGTGAACCACACCGCGATCGTCCAGCACCGTGCCAGTCGCGACGCCCCAAGTCACGTACAGCGCGCCGCTGCTCGTCGCGGCAGCAGCGTGTCGCGCGCCGCTGGGGTTGGGGTCTGCGATCGGGCCGTTGTCCGGTGTCCACGCGCCGCTGGCCGGGCGCACGCGATTCCAATTGTTGCCCATGCGGTACCAGATCGTGGCTCCGTCGGGGCCGCCTGCCACCCGATAGTCGCTAGTCACTTCCTGCGTGGTCAGGCTCTGAGCGAACGAGTCGGCAGGATCCAAGTCGATGATCAGAGGAGCGATGGCGATCGAGAGCGCGAACGCCGACAGCGTCGCCCCATCGAGGTACAAGCGAATACTGTCAGCGCGCAGGTTATTGCCGGCGATGTCGCGCTGCGTCCATTCGCTGCCGTCGAAGCTCACCATGGACGGCGGTCCGGTGTTGAGCACAGCAGCCAGGACTCCTGGGGCGGGCGCCAGCGACGCGGTGCTGAGCACGTCCTCCGAGCTCTCGAGCGCGGGGCCGGCGATCCAGGTGGGCTCGAAGTCGCCCGCGACCGCCTCACCCTCGGGCGTCTTGACCAGCACCTGACCTTCGTACGGGAACGGGAACCGAAAGCGAATCTCGGTCTCGCTCCAGCTGATGACCTCGGGCTTGCTGCTCGGAACGAGCTCCCCGGCTCCGTCAGCACCGAGCAGGATGCTGACGCCCGGTCGTGCCGAGCTACCCAGGTCGGTGCCCTCGATCGTGATCTCGGTGCCGTACGGGCCCGAAACCGGCATCATGGCGCTCACGGTCGGTGGCGACCGCGGCTCGGGCGGAATGATGCCCGCGCCGGCCGCGCCATGCTCACCCGCCGAACCAGTGGGCATGCCGGCGGCGCCTGCTTCACCCGGTTCCGTGAGATAGACGGGATTCGTCGGGCGCCCGCGATCCTTGTCGGGGCTGCAGGCCCAGACGCACGCCAGCAGCAAGCAGCCGAGGCGCAGTGGCGCTGCCGGTCGCATCATGGCTCGCACCCCATGCTGAGCGTCACGAAGTACTGCCGCTGCTCGACGACCAGCTGGACGATTCGCGGGTCGCCCCCCATGAGCAAGGTCCCGCGCCGCAGGCTGAGCGGCTGGCTGACCTCAACGCCCTCGATGTTCTCGAAACGCAGCGTCACCTCGATCGGCTCCGCGACCACCTCGATCACCAGCCGGTCGTCGATGACGTGCCTCCCGTAGCTGCGGCTGCCCTGCAAGAGCGGCAACTGCTCACAGGCGATGTCTGCCTCGCGACCGGTGATATCGGCCGCATGGATGCCGAGGCTCGCCTGCTCGAGCTCCGCCTGGTCGTCCCCGCAGCCGCTGGCGAGCGCGAGCATCAGCGTGAGAGCAAGGCGCCTGATCATGGCAGCGCCACCACGCGTGCGCCCAGCGTCAAAAAGCCGTGCCAGGCGCCGGGCTCGACCGGCCCTTCGTGCGTCCTTTCACCATCAACGAAGGTGCGCGTCGCCTGAAAGCGCCCGAGCGACAACTCGATGACCGGTCCAAACCCGAAGAGCTCCCGATAGCGATAGTCCAAGCCGAGCAGCACCTTGAGGAGCGCCAGTCCCGAGGTCTCCTGCTCTTCGGTGTAATCGGAAGAACGCAACTCCTGCCGGAACCACTCGTAGCCGCCGCCCAAGCCGAACCAGGGATTGAGGCGGTCGGAAGGTCCCACGTGGTACTGCAGCTGAAAGCCGAGCTGATACGACAGCGTCGAGCAAGTCACACCGGGCGCCGCGCAGGCTTGCTCCGCCACGTTGTCGTTACCGCTGCCGATGCTGCCGTAGCCGACACCGCCGTAGGCACCGATGAACCACGGTTTAGTGAGCTTGAACCCGACGTCGATAACGATCGGCACCTGCCAGCCGTAGCGCGCCGAGATCTCGTCACCCTCCGTGTCAGTGACCTCACCCCAGGGCAACTGCAGCCCGGAGCGCAGCGCCGCCTGAAAGCCGCGAGCTGCGGGCGGCAGTGTGCTGTCGACTGCGCGCGGTGGCGGGCGGTCCCAACTAGCCGGCTCGGCACCTGCAGCGTGCGCCGTGCTGCTCAGAACGATAGCGCCCACGTGTACGCTCAGCGCGCAGAGAGTAAGAGCTACTGCTTTCCCGGCCAAAGTCAACCGATCGCAAAGGATAGTCCGCTACCGTAGGGTCGGTCTACAATCGCCTTCGTGCGTGCTCTGCTAGTGGCCACGGCAAGCTTGGTCTTGGGCTGCGTTAACCCCACGCTGCCACCTCCGCCTACGCCGGAGCATGGCGAGCAGAGTCGTGAGCTCGAGCAGGGACATCTCTTGCTGTTTCCGACCGACGACTCGGAAGGTTTGCTAGCGCGTCCGGTGCGCATCACCGAGGACGGCGCGTGGAGCATCGGCGACGCGCGTGGCCCAAGCTGTGAGGTCACCGTGCGGCGCGAGCCCTCGGTCTATCACGTGCGCCGCCGCGTCAAGCTCAACAGCCTGACCGCGATCTCGGGCAGCTTCGGCAAACTGCTCGGTATCGAGGCGGGCTTCGGCAGCGCGACAGAGGCCGACATCGATATCCAGAACAGCGCGGTGCTCAAAGCCGACACGCGCGGCGATTGCGACCAGTCCTACGTGGATCGCGTTTTCGTGGGCAAGGGCAAGCGCAAGCTGCTGGCCAGCGCCGGCGCCCAAGCCAAGGCAAACCTGCTGGTGACCGGCGCGCCCAGCGCGGGCGTCGATACCAGTAGCGTGGTGGTGGACGAGACAGCCTGGGAGTCGGAGCAGGCCTACGCCTTCACCTACCGGGCCGCTGGCTCGGACGTGGGTGTCAAATTGAATGTGGCGGTTCCTGCCGGCGTCGAAGACGGACAGGAGCTCAGCCTGCGCATCGAAGCCGACCAGGAGGCGTTTCTGGTGGTCTACTACCGCGACGCTCAAGGCAGGGGTCAGGTGCTCTGGCCGTCGCCCCAGGAGGAGGCGCCTCAGGTCGCGCCGGGCACTCCGGTATTTCTGCCGAGCGAACGGGAGCGCCGCGCGGGCGTCAGGCTCCTTGCTTCGCTCACGGATCCCGCGCAGGCCGCGCGCGAGACGCTCGTCGTGTACGCCCTGCGCGATCAGGGTGACTACCAGCGCGTGAGGCCTACACCCGGCACTGAGTTTGCCGACGGCGCGGCCGCCGCTGCCGAGCTCACGGCCAAGATAGACGAGCTACCGCTCAGTCGCTGGTCGCGTTCGGTGCAAAGCTACGTGATCCGGCCCAAAGCCGCCGCACCTGCCGCCGCCTCGACTCCCGCCACCACGGAGCGCAAGAAATGACACGGTCGCGCTCGAAGCGCAGCCTGTTGGTGTGCGCCGCCCTGGTCGTCATTTCGGCGGGCGCCTGTACGCCCGAGCCCAAGGTACCACCGAGCCAGGCGCGCAGCGTGCGGGTGTTCGTGGTCGAGAGCCCCAGCCTGACCACGACCGATCCCGACTGTGAGCTGCACTATAGCGTCCTCAGGCAGAGTCTGCCGTACGCGGTCCGGCAGTCGCTGCGCGAGAGCGGCTTCACGGTGGTGCGGCAGGAAAGCGATCTACATGACGCCGACGCCCGCATCGAAGGCACCCTCAGCTACTGCAAGCGCGCCGGCACTTGCGTCAATGGCAGCTTCACCATGAACCTGCTGGTCAGCGGCGCGGTGGTCGAACGCCACATCTACACGACCGGCGACACCACCTGCGCCTCGTCGCCGACCATCGACGACTTGCCGGCCGCATTCACCACCGATATGGGCCAAAAGCTGCTCGGCTCGGAGCGCGTGGCGCAGCTCTCGCGCGGCACCAGCCTGGCCAAGGCTCAATACGACGCCCAGCACCCCACCGCAGCCACGCCCGTAGCGGTCGTGCCAGGCCCTGCTGCCGCGGCCGCGACGCCGACTACGCCAATAGGCGAGTACACACTGGGCGCGCCTCAGCCCAACGCCTACGCGCTGGTCGTGGGCATCGAGAAGTACCGCGACCTGCCGCCTCCGGTGGGCGCGCGCGCCGACGCCGAGCAGTTCGCCCGCCTGGCCGTACGCACGCTGGGCATCCCGGAGGATCACGTGCGACTGCTGCTCGATGCGCACGCCACGCGCGGGGATATCGACAAGGCGCTGGCCTGGCTGGAGCTCAACGTGCCGATCGGCGGTCGCGTCTACTTCTTCTACAGCGGTCATGGCGCGCCCGACGCGGTGAGTGGCAGCGCTTACGTGTTGCCCTACGACGGGGATCCCGCAGCGCTCGATCAGACTGCAGTACCCATGTCCAAGCTGACCGAGCGGCTGTCGAAGACGAAGGCCAGTGAGTCGGTCGCGTTCGTGGATGCCTGCTTTTCAGGCGCCGGCGGCCGCTCGGTGCTGCCCAAGGGCGCTCGCCCGCTGGTGCGGGTTCAGGCGCCGTCTGTGGCGCGCGGCGTCGCGCTGCTGTCGTCGGCCGGTGCCTCCGAGATTTCGGGCGCCACGCCAGACGGCAGTAACGGCCTGTTCAGCGAGTACCTGCTGGAAGCCCTCGGCCGCGCCGGCGGCGACGTGGACGGCGACTACCAGATCTCGCTCGAAGAGCTGCGCAGCTTCGTCGAGCCACGCGTGGCGCGCGAGGCTCGGCTGCAAAACCGCGTCCAGACCCCGACGCTCAGCCTGCCCGCCGGCACCGACGGCCGCTCCCTCATCATCGCGTTCGGCGTCAAACGCTAAGCGTCGCGAGTCCTTCCACACGCTCGCTGTCACACCGCTCACCTCTCGCGCTGCTCGCTCCCGCCTCCCACGCGGCTCACCTCTCGGGCTCGAAGGCAACGAAACCCTGCAAGTGACGCTCGAGCTCGACACCGAAAAGCGCGAGGTGACGCCCAGAGCGATCTGGTGAAGGCGCTCAAGACCGCCAAAGTCCTAGGTCGCTTCGAGGCGCTCAGCTACAGCCACCAGCGCGAGCACGTCGAGGCCATCGAGGGCGGCAAGAAGCCCGAAACGCGTCAGCGGCGGATTGCAGGTGCAGTCAAGGTGCTGCTCGGGTAAGTAAACCGCCCATGCGCTACATCGTCATGCACAAGGCGGACGCCTACATCGAGTCGGGCGCTCCGGCCAAGCCGGACATCATCGAAAAAATGGGAGCGCTGGTGCAGGAGAGTCTCAAGAGCGGCGTCTTCACCAACGGCGCGGGATTGCATCGCAGCGCGCTTCGTGCACGCCTCCGCTGCCACAGCGGCGACTGCACCGTCACGCGCGGACCCTACGCGGGCGAAAACGAGCTGGTGGCGTCGATGGCCATGATCAGCGCCAAATCGATGGACGCCGCCATCGGGCACGCCCAAACGCTGGCCCAGAGCCTGGGCGACTGTGAGATCGAGATCGGCCCCGTCGTCGAGCCTTGGGATCTGGGATTGATGCCCAAGCCCGAAGGCAACCGCCCCGAGCGCTTTCTCCTGCTGTGCAAGGCGCAGGGCGGCGACGAAGCCACGTCCGCCGCAAAGCAAGGCGCGGCTTTCAAGAAGCTGGCCGAGAGCTTTCAGAACGACGCCGCGCTCCTGAGCGCCGAAACGCTGGGCCCGAGCAGCACCGGCAGCCGCCTGCCCGCGGGCCCGAAGGGCAAGCGCACCTGGGTCGACGGCCCCTTCGCCGAGTCGAAAGAGCTCATCTCGGGTTTTTCGCTGCTCTCGTTGCCCTCCAAAGCCGACGCCATCGCCTGGGCCAACCGCTACGCCGCCATCCTCGGCGACGACAACGAGGTCGACGTGCGCGAGCTGAGCGACGGTTAGGGCTAGCCCCAATCGTACGACTCGGCCTCGGAGAACATCGTCCCCATCCTAGCGCGCCTTGCCCGTCGTACACGCCGATGAGATCCTCGCTGACGCATCGATGAAACCGAGGTTCTTTGCCACACCCGAACGCTTTCGAACCTGGCTCAAAATGAACCACGCAACGAAGGGCGAGCTCTTGGTCGGCTTTTACAAGGTGAGTAGCGGCAAGCCGAGCATCACCTGGCCGCAGTCGGTTGACGAGGCGTTGTGCTTCGGTTGGATTGACGGCGTGCGTCGAAGCTTGGGCGCAGAGGCGTACACAATCCGTTTCACGCCACGCAAAGCCAAGAGCATCTGGAGCACCATCAACGTCGCTCGCGTCGCTGAGCTCGAAAAACTCGGCAAGATGACCGCGGCAGGTCGACGTGCCTTCGCGGCCCGCACCCCGGAACGCACCGGCGTCTACTCTTTCGAGCGGGCCGAGGCGGCCCAGCTGAGTCGCGCGGAAACCACGCAGCTTAGCAAGAACGGCAAGGCGCACGCCTTCTTCGAAGCACAGCCGCCCTGGTATCAACGCGCAGTGCAGCATTGGATTGTCAGCGCCAAGCGCCCCGAAACACGCGCCCGTCGCCTGGCACAGCTGATCCAAGACAGCGCCGCCGATCGAACCGTGCCGCCCCTGACCCGACCGACCGGCAAGGCAAAGGGCTGAGCCACCCATGGGTCGAAAACCCCTCACGCTGCTGCTCCGGGTCCTGAAGTACGCCGGGCTCACGTTCGCGGGGCTGATCGCAATCCTGGTCGTCACCGCCCTCTACGTGCTGAGCTGGCCTGATTTCGGCGGCTCGCTCGAAGGCGCGCGGCTGGCGCGCGCGCAAAAGTCGGCGCAGTACCGGGATGGGGCGTTCACCAACGATCCCCCGCCCCCCGAGCAGGACCTCGGGGTCAATTTCCAGGAGTGGCGGGGTGACCAGGTGCGGCGACCGCCGGCTCCCTTCCCGCTCCGAAAGCCATCGCTTCCGCAAACGCCTGACCCAGGGCTGAGGGCCATCTGGTTCGGCCATGCCACCGTACTCGTCGAAATCGGCGGACGGCGCGTGATGACGGACCCCATGCTTTCCGAGCACGCATTCCCGGTGAAGCTCATCGCGCCACGGCGCAATAACCCACCTCCGCTCACGCTCGAGCAGTTGCCGCGCATCGACGTGGTCACGATCTCGCACGATCACTTCGACCATCTCGACATGGCGACCGTGACAGGCCTGGCGGCACGCGGCACGCACTTCTTCGTCGGCCTCGGCGTGGGCGCCCACCTGGAACGCTGGCAGATCCCGGGCGCACAAATCCATGAAATGGACTGGTGGGAGAGCGCCGAGCACGCCGGGCTCAAGATCCACTGCACGCCGGCGCGGCACTATTCGGGTCGAAAGTCGATGGGCAATCCGACACTCTGGGCGTCTTGGGTGATCGAGTCGCCCGAGCACCGCGTCTTCCACAGCGGCGACACCGGCTACGGGCCGCACTTCGAGGAGATCGGCAAGCGCCGTGGACCGCTCGATCTGTCTCTGATCAAGATCGGTGACTACGGCAACGACGCCGCGTGGCACTCGATCCACATGTTCCCGGAGGACGCCATTCGCGCGCACGTCGACCTCGGCGCCAAAGTGCTGCTGCCGATCCATTGGGGCACCATCGAGCTCTCGTTCCACGCCTGGGACGAGCCCATCCGTCGTGCGGTCACGGCAGCCAAGGCGCGCAGCATCCAGGTGGTCACACCGCGCCTGGGCGAGGTGGTGACGATCGGTCAACCCTTCGAGAGTAGCGCGTGGTGGGAAAAGCTCGGAGCCGCCCGCTAGGAGGCTGGTGTTTTTCAAACCAGCCTCCTAGGTCCTTGTCCTGGGGGAGGATGCACGCGCCTCCTCCCCTCAAGAAGCAAAGCTTCTTGAGCCTCCCCTCTACGCGGCGGCTCCGCCGATTTGGACAGCTGGTGTTTCACACCAGCCTCCTAGCTTGGCCCCGCGCTAGCGACGTGCTCGCGCAGCGACGTGAGCAGGTCTCCCCACCACATGCCGATCATCCGAGCAAAGGCCGCGCCCGCCAGGCCGTGGCGCGCGGGATGTTCGTCCGGAAGCGCGCTCCAGCCGCTATGTTCGACGCGTACCATCGTGCCGTCGCCGGTGGGGGTGAACGTCACCTCCACCAGCGTCTTTTCGTGTGGTTTGAAGTTCACGCCGCGCCATTCGAGCGCTAGACGCCGGGGCGGCTCCCACTCGACCACCGAACCGGTCTCGAAGGTGCGCTCGCCGCTCGGCAGCTGAACCGTCTCGAAGAGCCGCCCCCCGAGGCGTTGCTCGAAGACGAGACGCCCTGGTTTAGCGCCGGCGATGCGAAACTTCCGTCCATGCCGCCACCAGGCGTCGATCTCGGCCGTGAAGACCTCGAAGGCGTCTTCGATCGAGACCGCCACGAAGACGCTAGCGGCCGCCGAGTCGCCCGCGGTGGCGCTCACGTTCGACCTCGCCTGGCGCGCGTCCGCTCGGCGTGCGCCTTGAAGGAAGCGAGCTGCCCCGTCCAGAACTCCTCGACGTCTTCGACCCAGCACCTGAGCGCATGGAACGGCTCACGCTCGAGGTAAAGGAGCCTCACCCGGCCGTCCTGTTCCAGCACGTATTCACCGATCAAGCCACTTTCACGCAGCACCCGCAGGTGGCGGCTCAACCCCGCTGGCGTCGAACCGAGCTGCTCGGCCAGCTCCCCCGCGCGCCGCGGCCCTCGCCGCAGTAGCTCGACCGCAGCTCGGCGCGTCGGATCCGCCAGCGCCGCGAAGGCGCGGTTCAGTCGCTCCTGGCTCAGACGTCTTGCCCCTTGGTGCGGAGCCGCTGCGTGAACCACCAGTGATGGCCGCCGATGTCACGGCACTCGTAGGTGCGGTCGACCCAGTAGTCATCGCCGTAGTCGTGCGTCTCGGGCTCGTGCGTGATGACCGCGCCGGCCGCTTTGGCGCGCGCACAGTGCGCCTCGAGATCGTCGACGAAGACCATCATGTTTTGGGTGTTGGCGCCGCCAGCCTTCGAAGGTGGCTTGGCATGCGGGAATTTTTCGTGCTTCTCGCCGCCCACCATGATGAGCCCGCCGCCGTACACGAGCTCCGAGTGCTCGATGCGGCCGCCCTCACCCTCGACTTTGAGCTGCAGCTCGAAGCCGAAGGCGCGCCGCAGCCAATCGATGGCGGCGGCGGGGTCGTCATACCAAATGCCGGTGGAAATGCGGGGCCATCCAGGAGGCGTCGGTTTCATGAACCAATAGTTGACACAATCGTCAACTAATAGCAAGCTCATAGCGATGGCAAAGTCAGGCAAGCGTCAGGCGATCGTGCTGTCGCCCGGCGCGGGGCGTTCTTATCCGATGGGACGTATCTCTGCGGTCTTCAAGGCCGACGGCGCAGAGTCGGCGTCACGCTACTCGATCTCCGAATGGTGGCTGGAGGCGAACACGACTGGTCCCGGCGCTCACTCGCACGACGAGGACGACGTGTTCTACGTCCTCGAAGGCACGATGAGCATCCTGGTAGAAGGCCGCTGGGTCGACGCCAAGCAAGGCTCGTTCGTGCTCATCCCCGGCGGCGCCGTGCACGACTTCGAAAACCGCTCGCCAAAGCGCGCCGGTGTTTTGAATATCTCGGCGCCCGGCGACTTCGAAGAGGCCATGCCAGGCATCGCCCAATGGTTTCTCGAAAACCCGCCGGGCCGGCCTAGCGCCCTCGTTTAGCAGGGTTACCAACGAATTCAGCCAGGTGCTTGCCCGTCAGCGTCGACTTCGCTTTGACCAGCTCGGCCGGAGTGCCTTCGAACACGACCTTCCCGCCGTCGTGGCCGGCACCGGGGCCGAGGTCGATGATCCAGTCGGCGTGCGCCATCACCGCTTGGTGGTGCTCGATCACGATGACCGATTTTCCGGAGTCAACCAGCTTGTCCAAAAGGCCGAGTAGCCGCTCGAGGTCGGCCAAGTGAAGGCCAGTGGTCGGCTCGTCGAGCACGTAAATACCGCCGTCTTCAGCCATGTGCGTGGCGAGCTTGAGCCGCTGTCGCTCGCCGCCGGAAAGCGTGGTGAGCGGTTGACCGAGCCGCAGGTAGCCGAGCCCCACATCGGCCAGGCGCAGCAAGATAGCGTGCGCCGCCGGCGTGTGCGCGTTGCCGGCGCCGAAGAACTCGACCGCATCTTGAACCGACAGATCGAGCACCTCCGCTATGTTGAGCTTGCCGAGCCGGTACTCGAGCACCGAAGCCTGAAACCGCCGGCCTTCGCACTCCTCGCAGACCGTGCTGACGCCGGCCATCATGCCGAGGTCGGTGTAGATGACACCGGCACCGTTGCACGCCGGACAGGCGCCTTCGGAGTTGGCGCTGAACAAGGCCGGCTTGACGCCATTGGCCTTCGCAAACGCCTTGCGGATCGGCTCGAGCAGATCGGTGTAGGTCGCCGGATTGCTGCGCCGCGAGCCGTGGATGGCCGTCTGGTCGACCGCCACCACTCCTGCCTGTTTGCTCACCGAACCGTGGATCAGTGAGCTCTTGCCTGAGCCAGCCACGCCGGTCACCACCACCAGCACACCGAGGGGGATGTCGACGCTCACGTTTTGCAGGTTGTTGGTGCGGGCGCCGCGCACCTTCAGCGTCCCTGTAGACTCGCGCACCGACGGCTTCAGCGAAGCGCGGTCGCTGAGGTGACGCCCGGTCAACGTGTCACTCGACCGCAGCTGGTCGACCGTGCCCTCGAACACGACCTTGCCACCGGTCGTGCCCGCGCCCGGACCGAGGTCGACGACGTGATCGGCGATTGCAATGGCCTCCGGCTTGTGCTCGACCACCAAAACGGTGTTGCCCTTGTCGCGCAAGCGCAGCAAAAGCTCGTTCATGCGCTGGATGTCGTGGGGGTGCATGCCGATCGTCGGCTCGTCGAAGACGTAGGTCACATCGGTGAGCGACGATCCGAGATGGCGGATCATCTTGGTGCGCTGCGCCTCGCCGCCGGAAAGCGTGCCACTGGGTCGATCGAGACTGAGGTAGCCGAGGCCGATCTCCACGAATGAGTCCAGCGTGTGTCCGAGCGTTCCCAAAAGCGGGGCGACCGACGGCTCCTTCAACCCGCCCACCCATTCAGCCAGGTCGCTGATCTGCATCGCGCAGACGTCGGCAATGTTCTTGCCCTTGATTTTGGAGGACCGGGCAGCCTCGTTGAGCCGGGTGCCCTTGCAATCGGGACAGATCGTGAACGTGACCGCGCGCTCGACGAAGGCGCGGATGTGAGGCTGCAGCGCGTCGAGGTCCTTGGACAGGAACGACTTCTGCATCTGCGGGATCAGACCCGCGTACGTCAGGTTGATGCCTTCGATCTTGATCTTGGTCGGCTCCTTGTAGACCAGATCCTGTAGCTCCTTTTTACTGAACTTCTTGATCGGCTTGTCCGGGTCGAAGAAGCCGCAGCCGCGGAAGATGCGGCCGTACCAGCCGTCCATGCTGTAGCCGGGGATAGTGATAGCGCCCTCGTTGAGCGACTTCTTTTCGTCGTAAAGCTGGGACAGGTCGATGTCGCTGGCCGAGCCCATCCCTTCGCAGCGCGGGCACATGCCGCCGTGGTAGATGGCTTCGCGCACCACGACCCGCTCCCCCTTGCCCTTGTCAACAGTCATCGCGCCGCTGGCCTTCCGAGTCGGGACGTTGAACGAGTAGGCGGTTGGCGGCCCGATGTTCGGCTTGCCGAGTCGACTGAACAGGATGCGCAGCAGCGCGTTGGCGTCGGTCACCGTGCCCACCGTCGAGCGGGAATTGGCGCCCATCCGCTCCTGGTCGACGATGATCGCGGTCGTCAGCCCTTCCAGCACGTCGACCTCGGGCCGGTCCAGCGTCGGCATGAAGCCCTGCACGAACGCGCTGTAGGTCTCGTTGATCATCCGCTGCGACTCCGCGGCAATGGTGCCGAACACCAGCGACGACTTGCCCGAGCCCGAGACGCCCGTGAACACGGTCAGCCGCCGCTTGGGGATCTCGACGCTGACGTCCTTCAGGTTGTTCACTCGAGCGCCCTGAACGCGGATCAGATCGTGAGCGTCTGCGGCGTGTTTCTTGGAGGAAGTCATGGGCTTCTGTCTATCAGCTCGCACTACGCCACCTAGAACGCCGATCGGCTTGGCCGCTCGGCATTCTAGCCCCTTCCTGGTGGGGGCGGCACGCGCCGCCCCCCTCGGCCGAAGTGAATTCGGCCGAGCCTCCCCCCACGCGGCGGCTCCGCCGATTTCGACAGCTGGTGTTTCACACCAGCCTCCTAGCGACATGCGGCAACGCGAATAGGTAGAGCCCGCTCAGCAGCAGCAGCAGCAGCGGCAGCGGCAGCAGCGGCAAGTAGGTCACCAGGCCCGGCGGCTGACCCGGACGCACGGCCATGTCGACGAAGTTTGCAATGACGGTCAGCGTGAATGCTACCGAAATCCAGCGGTGAATCTGACGGACCCATTTGCTCATAGCCTGTGGACCTCCAACAACGACCTGCTCCATTGCAGGTCTGATCGGACGACGCTGGCGCATCCACGAATGGACACTGGCTACCCTACGCGGCGGAGATTTTTTTCATGCGCCGTTCGAGCAGCGCTTTCTCGGGGTTCGTTGGGGCGGCCGCCAGAGCGCGCTGGGTGTGCGCGAGAGCCCGATCGCGATCTCCGCGCCTCCGATGCAGCTCCCCGAGCGTCGCGTCCCACAAATAGTAACCCAGCAGCCAACTCGGCGCCTGAATCGCCTCGAGCGCGGCGAGCCCCGCGTCGGGTCCCTGCCCTTCGGCCAGCGCGATCGCTCGATTCAGGACATTGAGCGGCGATGGAGCGACTCGCTCGAGCACCTCGTAGAGCCGAACGATCTCCTCCCAGTTCGTCTCGGCATACGAAGGCGCGAGGCAGTGCTCCGCCGCTATGCCCGCCTCCGCGTGATAACGTGACAGCATTTCTCCCCGGGCAGACCGCGTGAGGTGGGCGAGCCCACGCTGGACGAGCTCGTGGTCCCAGCGCGAGCGATCCTGCTCCTCGAGCAACAACAAGCCGCCCATACCATCCACGCGAGCGTCGAACCGCGCCGCGTGAAAGCACATCAACGCAACGAGCGCGTCGGTCTCCGGCAGCGCACCCGCTGGATCTTCCTTCAGCATGAGCGCCAGGCGCAGCGCCTCGTCACAAAGCTCGCGGCGGATCAGGCGATCGGGCTGCGCGGAGCTGTAGCCTTCGTTGAACAGCAAATAGAGCATGTGAAGCACGCTGTGCACGCGCGCCGGATCGATACTTTGAACCTCAGCGTGCTCACGAAGCCGCTCCCGAGCACGCTGCAAGCGCTTGTTGATGGCGTCCTTGCCCTGAAACAAGCGCAGCGCGATCTCCTCGATACTGAAGCCGCACAGGGTTTTGAGCGCCAGGACGAGCTGCGACTCGGACGGGATCGCGGGATCGGCACAAACGAAGAGCAGCCGAAGCACGTCGTCGTGGACCTCTTGCTGCGCGTAACCAACCTGGACCTCGGCGAGGTAACGCTCGTCTCGTTTCTCGCGACGCAGCTCGTCGAGCACGTGGTTATGTGCGACGCGATACAGCCACGCACCTGGATCATCGGGCAGCTTGGACGACCACGATTGCGTCGCTTGCAGGAGTGCGGTCTGTGCGGCGTCCTCGCAGAGCTCCATGCGATGGACGCCGAATCGACGCGAGAGAATGGAGACCAGCCGCCCGAGCTCGCGTCGGAACCAATGCTCCGGGAGCTCGGGCGCGGTCATTATCCGAACGTCGTGATCTCGCGGATCTCGACGCTGGTGAACATCGGCACTTCCTTGGCGATCTCGACCGCTTTCGCAAGCGTTTCGGTCTCGATGAACGACCAGCCGCCGACGACCTCTTTTCCTTCGACGTACGGTCCGTCCGTCACCGCGCCCGCTCGGCACACGGCTGCCGCGCCGCCCGGCTTGGGGCCCGAGCCCGCCGGGGGCTGTGCGAGGATCTCCTTGGCGTACTTGTCCATCCAGGACTTCCACTTCATGTAGCCCTCCTGCATTTCTGCGGGAGAAGGCTGCTCGCGCGCATCGGGGGAGCTTCGATAGAGAAAGAGAAACATCATGCTAGGGACCTCCTGAACGACCTGCTCCATCGCCGGTCTGATCGGACGACGCCGGAGCATCCCCGAATGGACACCGGGTGCTCACTTTTTTGTGCGAGCTCCGGGCAGGGACACAATTCTTCCTTATTTTCGCGGGTTTGTCCTGGTAGCCGAGACCTACTTTTTCTTCTTCGCCGTGTTCAAAGCGACAGCGGCTCTTACCAGCGCCTTGAACGCGCGCGGGTCGACCTTTGCATCCTCGGGATGTCAATCGCCCAGCGCGTGCCGCAAGCTGGAGTTGAAGAAGCGCGCTGGGTCGGGGAGGCTCGCTCCGTACATGAACGTGAGCCTCACCACCTTCTAGTCTCGAGTTGGGCGGAAATCATTAGCTGATCTTGGTGTGGATGCCCCCACCCCGTCCATCCTCGCGCTGCGCGCTGCGGGCGGGCGGCCTGCCCCCAAATCGCCCGCTACGCGGGCTCAGGGGGAGGGAGAGCTATGCAGCACTGGCGACATAGTCGACGAGAGGGCGGAGAGATTTACGTAGGTCAGCGGTGGTTGCGGCTGGATCAAGAAGTCTTTGGCGCCAAGAAGCGCGCCGCAAAGTCGCCAACATGTCGCTGAAGGTGACGCCGGCTTTGTGCGTGTACCAAGGCAGGCAGGGCAGCTTGGCAGCGCGTGAGCTGTGCCCGTGGAGCGCGTACCAGAGGATGACCAAGCTGTAGGCGATGAAGGCGAAAGGCGCGGTGCGTTCGACGGCGCGCTCGGTGCGATTCTGTGGGTCTTCGAAGCCCAGCTTGCCCTTCGTCTCGTGGAAGGTGACTTCCAAGGCCCAGCGCCGGGCGAAGGACTCGATGATGGCTTGGGGCGACAGGCTCGGGTCGGTCGAGACGAAGACGTCGTCCCGCTCGTGGCCGGGAAAATCGCGGACCACGACGTGACGTACCAGCTCGCTTGCGGCAGCGACGTACCACAGTGCATCGATGACCAGCACCCGCACTGTCACGTTGCGGCCGTAGACGTGGACCACGAGCTTCTGCCACCGCGCGTCGGTGCGCTTGGCTCGCGCACCGGGCGAGGCGAGGCGCTTACCTCGCAGGCGCCGACGCCCCCTCTGACCGGGGCGGCGCGGCGTGGCCGGCGCGTACAGCGCCGCATCGAGCCGGCCACGGCCGATCAGCGTCACGTTGGATGGTCGCTTCTTGATCAGCGTGCCGTTGGTGTAGGCGGCATCGCCAAGCAGCTCGAAGCGTCGGGCCGGGTACCGTGAAGCGATGAGCTCTACCAGCTCGCGAGCGTGCTCCGTGAGTTTCAGATAGGGCCGTTTCTCTGCTTTGCAACGTTTCTCGCTGCGGTGCAGACGAAACAAGACCGGCAGCGCCCAGCTCTTGTCGAAGAGCGTCACCTCGAGCGCCAGGACGACCCAGACGTGCCCCCAGTGGAAAAACAACCGCCGTCCCGTCGACAGCAACGGGTCGCGGTGCATGGACGCCGCGGCAATGCGCTTGCCGGTATGGCGCCCCAGCGTGTCGTCGACAATCAGACGCACGACACCCGAGGGCGCCAGCCGGGCGATGATGAGCGCCGCCAATAGCAGCCCGACTTCGTCCGTTGCCCAGCGGCCTCGCGAGAAGAACCGATGGAAGCTGCAGATATGCTTCTTGCCGACGGCGCCAGCAGCCCGCACGACCTCCGTAACCGTGTGTCGACGCAGGTCGAGCACCCAGCCGGTCATCAGCGTCACGAAGTTGCTCGCCGATGGCGAGGTGAAGCACCCAGCGAAGCCTTGCAGCAGGGCTGCGAAACTGCTTACAATCGAAAAGTCCTGCACGATCGCTCCTGTGAATACGTTGCGTAGTAACTACGTCTTCGCAGAAAACGATCGAGATGGATACCCCGACGTGATGCCTAGCGGCTCACTCGGGGCCTATTGTGTGCACAGCATCTGTCCCCTCCCGCGGCGCGCGCAGCCGGCTACGCTGCGCACCGTGCCGCCCTCCGCTACACACCATCGGGCTGCGCGCGCCGCGGGAGGGGACAGACCTCAGTCATGCTCCTAGAAAAACGCCCAACTCGAGGCTAGGGACGCGGCTGAAAAACCTGCTCAGCCGGCTTGTGCGCTGAGCCGCGCAGAAAAGCCTCGCAATCTGTCGGGTCACGCGATCTGCTCGGGGTTACGAGACACGAGAAACCGCACAACGAGGCAGCGCAAGGCTTGG
>DATEDZ010000104.1:0-41785 GCA_035281385.1 Polyangiaceae bacterium | reverse complement strand
CCAGCATTTAGCCCCGCAGCTCCACGATCATCTCGATCTCGACCGCGATGTTGGTGGGCAGCGAGCTCATGCCGACGGCGCTGCGCGCGCCCACGCCGTACTCGGGGCCCCAGACCGCCGCGAATAGCTCGCTGGCGCCGTTGATGACTGCCGGATGCTCCGTGAAATCGGGCGTGGCGTTGACCATGCCCAGTACCTTCACCAAGCGCGCCACGCGAGTCAGGGAGCCGAGCTCCGCCTTCAAGGTGGCCAGTAGCGCCAGCCCGACCTGTCGGGCGGCGAGCTTGCCCTGCTCGAGCGACAGCTCCGCCCCTAACTTACCGGTGATCAGCGATTTGTCCGGGCGCAGCGGCCCGTGACCGGAGAGGTACGCCAAGCTACCCACGATCACGATGGGCTTGTAGACACCGACGGGCTTGGGAGCGGGCGGCAGCTCCAGGTTCAGCTCGGCAAAACGCGAATCAGCGTCCATCGGCCCTCATTGTCAGCCCTGATGGTGCTCGCGCTGCAAGCACTTGCTCGCCTTGGTGGCCGCTCTTACTGGCCGAGGGCCTCGAGCGGCCCGCTCGGATCGCCACACGATGCCGTCAAAATAGGTATCCACCAACAGCACCGCGCCGAGGGGCCCGCGAGTCTTGTCGGGCTCATCAACTCTCCTCCTGATCTCAGGCACCACGTCGGTCAGTGTACGTCGAGCGCGCGAGCCTATCCGCTCTAGTCCGATAAATGCGAAGCGAGCGGTCTTGCTCGGAATTGAGCCGAATCGAGCTTACGCTGACACCTCAGCGGGTAGGCAGGAGCGTCATGACACCGACCTTCAGGCAGCCTTTGCTCTCCACCGCCCTCGCGCTCGGGCTTGCGCTCACGGCAATCGCGGCCTGCAGCGACGCTGGCTCGACCGGCAACCCCTCGAACGGTTCGGGGGCGAATTCCAGCGCGGGAACCGCGACGCAGTCCGGCAGCAGTGGCATGGCGACTGCGGGTGGCGCGCTGGGCACCGGTGGTAACGGCACCGGTGGCGCCTCCGTCGGAGTTGCCGGGGCAGCCACGGCCGGCACCGGAGGCGTGCCGCCCAATCCCGGCTTCGATGCCCTGCTCGGCACCACCGCGCTTGCCGCCAATCGCAGCGTCGGCGTGGAATGGAACGCCGTCGAAGGCGCCACCTCCTACAAGGTCTACTGGGCCGAGGGCGCTGCTCCGAACAACGCGAGCATGAGCTTCGAAGTGATGGCGCCGCGCGCCACCTTCGTGCATCGCGCGCTCACGAACGGCACCGTCTACCAGTACGCGGTGACGGCGATCGTGGGCGGGCAGGAGTCGGCTCTTTCCCCGCCGGCCATCGCCACCCCGACCGGTGAGTGGGTGCTCGAGGAGCTCGGCAGCGGCATCTTCGACGACATTTCGACCGGCACGAGCGTACCGCGCGTCCCAGTCGCCAAGCGCGCGCACGTCTTGATGTTCGCCGAGGGCTACACCACTGCCGACCTGCCCACCTTCCACAGCGATGCGGATCACGACGGCGAGCGTGAAAGCGACGTGGATCGCTGGATCGACTACGTCTTCAGCCTGGAGCCGTACAAGGACTTTCGCGAGGCGTTCGTGGTGTGGCAACTGCCGCGCGCCTCGATGACGCATTTCGACGGCGGCAACACCGCCTTCATGGTCCCGGTCACTGGCTCCGCCACCGGCGCCATTTCCGGCACCGCTGAGACCGCGACGCGGGCCTGGGAGGCGATTGGCACGTTGCCGGTGAAGCCCGCCGACTTCGGCGCCGAAGGCTTCGCGTCGGCCCGCACCCACGTCGCAGCGTTTCTGCTCTACGACGCGGCGCGCGGGCGTGCGGGTGTGAGCGGCCGCATGCTCGGTTTGCGCAATCCTGCCGAAGGCTCGCAGCGCATCGCGGCGGCCTTCGGGGTCGGCCACGCCCACGAGTTCACCCACGCCTTCTCCAACTTGCGTGACGAGTACGTCGAGCTCGACAACAATTCGCCCAATACCTCCGCGACCAGCAACGTGGTTGGTACCAACGTTTGCAGCGAGCTGCCGTGGACGCACCTCTTGGCAGGTGGCGCCTTCAATGCGAGCACGCAGGAGCTGGTCGGCGCGTTCGGCACCCCCGCGCAAGGTTACCACTCGGAGCTCATCTGCCTGATGAACGGCACGCACGACAACGCGACCGTCTATGGAGGAAGCGGTCTTTTGCGCGACGATGATCGCATGTGCAACTTCTGCCGCGAGATGACCGCCTACCGCATCTACTCGCGCACTGGCATCGTGGAGGACGACGAGGCGGGCTTTGCCATTTGGAAGTCGACCTACCGGCCGAAATTCTTCGAGCGCTTCCCATTCCAGGTGCCGCCGGTGGTACCGCAAACCAACAACGTACAAAACCCCACGCAAGGCATGCCGCACTACAATGCGTGCATGGCCGCGCAGCAGGTCGCGCCCGCCGCCCTGCGCGTCGCCTCGTCGCAAGCCTCCGGACCGGGCTGCATCGGCGAAGAGTAGCACTAAGCTCAACGGCATGCGACATCCGCCACGGCGTGCGCTGGCGGCCCTGCTCATGTTGGGCCTGGTTTCGTGTAACGCACCGCCCAAGACACCAAAGCGCGATGGCAACACCGTGCGTTATCGCTTGCTACTTCGCGAAAATCCGCTGAGCCCGCGCGACGCTTCACACTGCTACGCGCAGTGTCAGTCGGTGAGCACTCCGCAGCGCTACGTCGAGTGCCTCTCCGAGTGCCCAGGCTTCGAGATGACCCCGGGTGAGTACTGCAGCAAGTCCGAGGTGCCGCCGGTCGCCGCTTGCCTGACGGTGCGCAGGATCCCAGCGACCAAGGAGCCGCCGCCTGGCCTGGTGATCCTGGCCGTCGTCGGAGCCTGGGCGCTTGCCATCACTGCCGTGTCACTCTGCAATTCCTCTAGCTCGCAGTGCGGCATGCCCTTGCCGCCGCCGCAGTAGCGGACGCAGGCTGTGACTCTTCCGCCCCACCGGCCAAGACTTTCCTCTTTGACCGACGGGCGCTCCTGGGGTTTGTTGGAGGGGTATGACGAGCCCTGGAAAGCCCACCGTGACCCCCGATGATCCGATGATCCTGCTGCCGGAGGGTACGCCCAAAGGCTGGCGCGTCTACAGCGTACAGCCGGACGCGACCGACGAGAAGATGCGCAAGGCCGCGAGCGCGCTCCTGGAGCAGGGACTGCACAACCAGTGGTGGATCCAGGGTCGCGGTGTGATTTTGGTGGATTGCCGCGCGGACTTCGACGGCCTCGTGGTCTCGATCATCGAAGGCGCCTGGGACTAGGCCGAAAGCCCACACGCTGACGGCTCGGTCCCAGGTCGCTTCAACCGCAGCTGCCATCGGGCAGGCAACGTTGGCCTTCGGCGCACGTGTCGCCATTACACACGCAGAGCCCGAACGTGCAGGCGATGGGCAGGCTGGGCGCAGCGCCGCCCGCACAGGGCCGGTGCCAGCACCACCAGTGCCGCCGCTGGGCGCGCCCGCGTCGCCGGTGCCAGGGTCCGGACCGGCTCCGCAATCTTGCGGACTGTCGCACTGGCAGGCGCCGGCCGCGCAGATGAAGCCGGTGCTACACAGACGATCGCATGCGCCGCAGTTGGCCGGGTCCGAGGTCGCGTCGGTGCAGCCACCGCCATTCTGCGCCGCCCGAGAGTCAGTGGAGAGTAGCCCGCCAACCTTATGAGGCGTGAGGACGCGCGCCATTGTCCGCGGAGGTTCAGGCGGGAAGAGTGGGGCCGGAGCTCGCCAGGCTAACGATGTCGCGGTTTTCGAGCACGCGCTCACGGAAACCGCCTTTCAGCAGCCGCAGCATGGCGCGCCCCAGCTCCTCGGTGGTGGTGACTTGCCCGGGGAACAGGCGCTTGAGCACGGGGTAGATTGGGCCAATGACCGCGTACAGCGCACGATACCAGCGCGTCTTCGAAACGATGCCGTGCTGCGGGCGAATGAAGCCGGGCCGCAGCATGTACGCACGTTCGAACGGCATCGCCAAAAGTGCGTTCTCGGTAGCGCCCTTGACGCGCGCCCACATCGAAAAGCCCTTTTCCGTGCTATCGGTGCCGCCGCCCGAAACGTAAACGAACGTCATCTTGGGATTCACGCGTTCCAGCGTTTGCGCCACCCTGAGCGTGAGGTCATAGGTGATGCGCCGATAGTCCTCTTCACTCATCCCGACCGACGAGACACCGAGGCAGAACAGGCAGGCGTCGTAACCGCGCAGCTCCTGCTCGATCATGGCAAGATCTCCCACGTCCTGCTGCACCAACTCCTTGAGCTTGGCATGATGCTGCCCGCTGGCGCTGCGGCCTACTGAAAGCACCGCCTCGACGTCAGGATCGAGCAGGCATTCACGGAGCGCACCCTGCCCCACCATGCCGCTTGCCCCAAACAAGATCACTTTCATCTGAGGCAATGTGGTGGCGAATGCCGTGATCGTCAACTTCGTCAAGCGGGCGGAGGCGAAACGTCGCCTGCGCCTGGAGCGCTCGCCGAATTTTCGGGACGGTTATTTCGTCAATCAGGCGTCAATGCACGTTTGATTGAGACACACGCAGCATTCGCCACACGCGCCGCTCGTCACGCAATCCACACAGACTCCGGTCCCGTCACATTGACCATATTGATCGTTGGGATCATTGGGCGAAATGAGCGGGCACAGGTCGCCCGCGGGTCGCGGCGCAAGCTGGCACGAGCCGTTGCCGCAGATTGCCGCGAAGCAGGTGGTAGCGGCGGGGCAGAAGTTCCGATTGCAGAGCGCGCACTGGCCCTCACCGTTGCAGGTCCCACCACCATTCGCGCACACTTCGCCGAAGCGCGCCTTGTGCGTGGGGATGCCGTTCTGCGAGCAGGAGTCGATGGTGCACTCGTTGCTATCATTGCTGTCGTTCGTATCGGCAACGACTTTCTCCTCGCCGTCGACGCAGTCCATGCGCTTGCAGTCGCCCGCCACTTGCAGGTGAAAGGGGCCGTCAGGCACCTGGACCTCGTCGCACGCACCGTTGTCGCAGATTGGCTCGCGGCAAGAGTTGGAGGTGGCGCAGTCGTCGGGGCTCTGGCATTGGATGCCCACGACCGACCCGCCGTCACCGCCTTGCATCCCGCCGCGACCGCTGCTGGAGACGCCGCCGTTCGTGGTGTTGCCGCCGCTGGACATGCCGCCGGCCATGCCGCTGGTGCCGCCCGTCGCGCCGCTGCCTGCGTCGGACCCGGTGCCGCCCGAGCTCTTGCCGCCGCTCGTGCTCTTACCGCCGGAGGTCGTGCTCTTGCCGCCCGAAGCGCGGCCCGATTCGCCGTCGTCATTGGCGCTGCTGAAGGCACCTCCGCCGCACGCGCCCATGCATGCGAGCGATACCCCAACCAAGCTGATGAAGCGGCAAAGCATCCTTGTGAGGCTAGCTGCCGTGGACCGATCTGGCTAGCGGCGCAGCGGCCAGCGGGAGCGCTGGCTCAGGTCGGGCTTGCCTCCGAGCTTCTGCCGGGCACTCGGCGCGTGAGCCATCAAGCGCGCTTCGAAGTCGATCGGATCCTTCGTCACTAGAACGTCGTCGCCCAGAGTTTCAATGAGAGCGGGGCTGGCGTCGATTCCGGCCCAAGTCAAAAATGTGAGCGACTCGAACTTGCGGCGCTGCTCGACCACCACCCGCACGAACGCATTGCGCGCCAAAAGATCATAGCTTTCGAGGGCTCGCGCATCGCCGAAGTACCGGAGCGTGGAGCACGGCTGTATGACCACTCGCAGCCTTGCTGCAAAGGCCTCCCCCAACTTCGCCGACAGAGAGCGGCTGAAGCGCGCGTAGTAGACGCCGTCGTCGATCCAACCAAAGGTGACCGCGCCGGCAACGTCCGTGATGAGCTCCAGGGGAGCCGAGTGAGACAATGGCCCTCGGTGCTCGAAACGGCTGTTCGGGCGGCGGAGTTAAGCGTAGGCACAATTGTAAAGTTGTCTTGACAAGCTGATGGAGCCGGGGGACCTTGTTCGGGGTGCTGAATCCACTCTCTCCGCTCCCGCTTTACCAGCAGCTGGCCGACGAGCTGCGGCGCGAGATCGACAGCGGCGCGCTGACGCCGGGTGCGCGACTGCCGTCAGAGCCGGAGCTGTCGCGGCGGCACCGCATCGGCAGGCCCACGGTGCGGCAGGCGACCGAGCTTCTGGTGCGGCGTGGGCTCATCGAGCGGCGGCGCGGGGCCGGTACGTTCGTGCGCGAGCAGCCGCGGCGCGTGGATCTGTTCTCGCTCGGCGGCACCCTATCGAGCTTCCGTGAAGGTGGAGTCGAGCTCACGACACGGCTCTTGGGCAAGGTGACACTGCGGCAAGTCGCCGGCGATGTCGAGAATCCATTTTCGGAACAGCAGGCCTACGTGCTCACCCGGCTCGGCAGCGTCGGCGATCGGACGGTGCTGCTCGAGCGCATGTATTTCGCGCGCGATGTGTTTCCGGGTCTCGAGCAACTGGCACTGGCCGGAGCTTCTCTGTCACGTGTCGTGGAAGAGCGCTACTACCTGAGACCCACGCACGCGGAGCAGAGCTTTCGCGTGGCCGTTCCGCCAGAGGACGTGCAAAGCGCCTTGCAGCTGCCGACGCCGCGGCCGCTGCTGCTGGTCAAGCGCGCGCTGTTCTTTCCACGCGCGCCGCGGGCCATCTTCAGCGAGCTTTACTGCCGGACGGAGGAGCTGCTCTTCGCGCAAACGATAGGAGCCGAGGTGCGTCATGACTGATTCGATTCGCGCAGAACGCGGTTATTTTCAGGGCTTTGGGGGCGCGTTCATCCCCGAGATCTTACATGCCACGTTCGAAGAGCTGGGCCAGGCCTTCGCGGCAGCGCGCCAGGATCCGAGCTTCTGGCAAGAGTACGTGGAGCTGATGGGCAGCTACTCGTGCCGGCCGACGCCGCTCACGTTCGCGGAGAATCTGAGCCAGCACTTCGGCGGCGCGCGCATCTACATCAAGCGCGAGGATCTGAATCACACGGGCGCGCACAAAGCCAACAACGTGATGGGCCAGGGCCTGCTGGTGCGACGCATGGGGAAGAAGCGCGTGATCGCGGAGACCGGCGCCGGGCAGCACGGGGTGGCGACCGCCACCATGGCCGCCAAGTTCGGTTTCTCGTGTACCATCTACATGGGCGAGGTCGACGTCGAGCGACAGCGACCCAACGTTTTTTGGATGGAGCACTTGGGAGCCACGGTGGTGCCGGTCAAGGACGGCTCGCGCACCTTGAAGGATGCCATCAACGAAGCCTTTCGTGATTGGGTGTCGAACATGGACGACACCCATTACGTGCTCGGCACCGCATGCGGCCCGCACCCCTTTCCGGAGATGGTGACCTACTTCCAGTCCATCATCGGGCAGGAGGCGCGGCGACAGGTGCTGGCGGCTACCGGTCAGCTGCCGAGGCGCGTCTACGCCTGCGTCGGCGGCGGCTCGAACGCGATGGGGATTTTCAGCGGATTTTTGGGCGATGCTGGCGTCGAGCTGGTCGGGGTCGAAGCCGGCGGCGACGGTGTGAACACGCGCCGGCACGCCGCGCGCCTGGCGAGCCGCGACGGCTCGATCGGAGTCGCGCAAGGCTACAAGACGTATTTCCTGCAGAATCAGGACGGACAGATGAATGAGACGCACAGCGTCGCGGCGGGGCTCGACTACGTCGGCGTCTCGCCGATCCTGGCGCACTTTCACGAGACCAAGCGTGCACGCTTCGAGGCGGCGACCGATGCGGAAGTGGTGGAGGCACTGAAGCTGACGATCCGCAAGGAGGGATTGATACCAGCGCTCGAATCGTCGCATGCTTTTGCTCAAACGTTCAAGGAAGTGGGCCAGCTTTCCCCGAGCGATGTGGTGCTGATCAACCAGTCGGGGCGCGGAGACAAAGACATCTTCACGGTGGCCGACGCGTTCAAGGACCCGAAGTGGGAGGCGTTCATTCAAAAAAAGGCGGAGGGCTACCGTGCTTGAGTCTTACGTTCGGCTGCGGCTTCAGGAGCGCGAGCTGCTCTTGATGACGCACATCGTGATCGGACACCCCGACTTCGACACGAGCTTGCGCTTGGTCGAGGTCATGGTCACGGCGGGTGTGGATCTGATCGAGCTGCAGATCCCTTTCTCCGAGCCGATCGCCGATGGTCCAGTGATCCTGCGTGCCAATCAAGAAGCGCTCGACGCGGGGTCGAGCGTAGAGCGTTGCTTCGCGCTGGCGGCGCAGGTCACGCGGCGCTTCGAGATCCCGTTCTTGTTCATGACCTACTACAATATCCTGTTCAAACACGATGTCGGTCGGTTCGTCGGGGCCATGAAGAGCGCCGGGCTGCGCGGCGCGATCGTGCCGGATCTGCCGCCCGAGGAGGGGACCGAATACCTTTCGGCCATGCAGGCTCAGGAGCTGGATCCGATCTTCATCTATTCGCCGAACACCAAGGACGAGCGGCTGCGCAGCATCGCGCAGCACGCGCGGGGCTTCGTCTATTGCGTGGCTCGCAAGGGGGTGACCGGCAGTCAGACAGCCTTCTCGCAAGAGCTGTCCGGATACTTGGCGCGTGCCCGCGCCGCGACGACACTGCCGCTTGCGGTGGGATTCGGGGTGAAGGAAAAATCGGACGTGGACTTCTTGCGTGGCAAGGCGGCGATTGCGGTCGTGGGCAGCGAAAGCTTGCGTGTGTTTGCGCGCGGCGGCGTCGAAGCGGTCGGACCGTTTTTGAAAGGTCTGCGCTAGCGCATGCGGGGCGGCCGTAGCCCCGAGGGTGACCAGGCGGCGTGTGACGACGGCAACACCAAGGCCTGCATGCGCCTGGCGGCAGCCTACGATATTAGGCGGGGGGGGGCGGACTTTGAGCGGTCAAAGTCGAGCGAACGTAGCAGTACGCGCGATCACATAGCGTGCCCGTACACCGGGCCCGCCAGTTTCACTTTGTACACGAAGTGAAACTGGCGAGTGAGAAGTGGTCACCGTTCACTTCCTACGACACTGGGAGCGCACGACGCGCGGCGACGCGGTGGCCGATCGATTTTAGCCTTCAAGACGCCGCGCGATCCGGCTCGTACAGGTGGCCGTAGCCTTCCTGCTCGAGCGCGCGTCGCACCGCCGGTCGGGGCAGCACCCGAGCCACCAGGCGACCGTAGCGAGACAGCTCGGAGGTCGGCAGCTCGAAACGGCGCGCCCACAGGAAAAACACCGTGAGGTACGCATCGCAGAGCGAGTAGCGCTCGCCCAATGCGAAGCCCGGCTCGGGCAGGCGGCGCTCCACGTGCTCGAGCATCTGCCAGAAGCGCTGCTTGCCGTCGACCTTGAGCGCCGCGATGGCAGCGTCGTTCGAAGTGTAGCGCTCGGGCCGGAAGAAGCTGATGAACGCCACGTGCACCGCGCTCGACAGCAGGCTCATCCACTCGTTGGCGCGCGCGCGCAGCAGTGGATCGCGGGGGAGCAGCTCCCGGTCCGGTACCCGGTCGGCGAGGTAGCCGAGCAGGGCGGGCGTTTCGGTCAAGACGACACCGGGGGCGACTTCGAGCGCCGGCAAGCGCCCGAGCGGGTGGATCTTCAGATAGCGCTCGCTGCGCTGCTGCCCCTCGCGGATCAAGATCGGCTCGAGAGCGTACGGTGCCCCGACCTCCTCGAGCGCAATATGCGTGGCCATCGAGACGGCGCCTGGTGAGAAGTAGAGCTTGGGTGTGAATGTCATGCGGTTTTCAATAGCGGGCGACCACATATGAATAAAGTGAATTGATTTCATCAAGATCATGTAATAAATTCATGTCATGGGCTCTGGCACTCTAGAAGCGCGCGATCTGCGGCTGGTGCAGGCCATCGCCGAAGCGGGCGGGGTCACTTATGCGGCCAAGCAGCTGCACCTCAGCCAATCGGCGGTGAGCCACCAGCTGCGCGGTCTGGAAGATCGACTGGGGGTGGAGCTGTTCCGGCGCGAGGGGGGGCGGCTAGCCATCACCGCCGCGGGGCAGAAGCTGGTGGAGCTGGCGCCGCAGGTCCTCACGCCCCTGCTGCAAGCCGAGCTCGAGCTCAAGCGGGGGCTGGTGGTGGAGCGCCCCAAGCTGCGCGTCGCAACGCAGTGTTACACCGCTTATCACTGGCTGCCCAAGGCCCTGCTCGCGCTCGCCACCGAGCACCCCGAGGTGGAGCTGGTGATCTCGAACGAGGTACTCGGGGATTCGTCGGAAGCGCTCGCCGAAAATCGGGTCGACCTGGCGCTATGCGTGATACCGCCTCGGCGCGGTGATTTCCGGCGTGTACCGTTGTTCAAGGACGAGATGCTGCTGGCGGTGCCTCGGGGCCATGCGCTGGCAAAAAGGTCGTTCGTCGAGGGCCATGACCTCGCCGGTGAGACGCTGATTCAAACCAACGTCTCGTCGCTCGAGCGAGAGCGAGTCACCAAGCTGCTGTTCGGCACCGCCACGCCCGACGTCGGGCGGGTGCTCCGCCTGCCGGTGGCAGAGGCCGTGCTGGATCTGGTGCAAGCTGGTCTGGGCGTCAGCATCCTGGCCGGGTTCACACTCGGCTTCCGCGTGGCTCGGGGGGATGTGGTGGCGGTCCGGCTCACCCGCCGGGGCATGCCACGCAGCTGGACCGGCGTGTTCCGGAGGCGTTCGCCCGTGGACGGCCCGATCCGCACCTTGCTGGGCCAGCTCAAGCACCTGGGGCTGCCCACGAAGCGTGGCATGACTGGCAGGAAATAGGAGGGAATTCGTAGGAATCAATCCGGCTTGCGGCGGCAGCTTCCAGGGACCACGCTCCGCCCGGCATGCTCATCCTGTCAGGTCCGCCTGCCTTCCCCTCCGCTCGTCTTGCGCGCCGGCTAGAGCGGCTGCAGCGCGACAACGCGGGCGTGACGGCGGTGTCGGCACGCTTCGTGCACTTCATCGACACGGGCGCTGACACGCTGAATGACAAGACCACGCGGGTGCTGGAGCAGCTCTTGAAATACGGGCCGCGCATCGTGATGGCCGACGTGGAAGGGCCGGAGCTCCTGGTCGTGCCGCGGATCGGAACCATCTCCCCCTGGTCGTCCAAGGCCACCGACATAGCCCACAACTGCGGCCTGTCGACCGTCAAACGCATCGAGCGCGGCATCAGCTGGAAGCTCGTCGGTACCGTCAGCGATGAGCACTCGCTACGGGGCGCGCTGCACGATCGCATGACCGAGTCGATGCTGGAGCGAGCGCGCGACGCCGAAACGCTGTTCGCACGCGCCGAGCCACGTCCGCTCTCCCGCATCGACCTGACGCCGGGGCGCGCTGCGCTGGTGGAGGCCAACCGCCGACTCGGGCTGGCGCTGGCCGAAGACGAGATCGATTACTTGATGCAGAGCTATGCAAGGCTCGGTCGCAATCCCACCGACGTCGAGCTGATGATGTTCGCGCAAGCCAACAGCGAGCACTGTCGGCACAAGATCTTCAACGCGGACTTCGTGATCGACGGGGAGAAACGCGAAAAATCGCTGTTTCGGCTGATCACCGAATCGACCGAGCAGAGCCCTTTCGGAGTGCTGTCGGCCTACAAGGACAACGCCGCGGTCATCGAAGGCCACCGGGCACCTCGTTTCATGCCCGACCCTGTCAGCGGACAGTACCGCTATTCGGACGAGCTCATCGACATCTTGATGAAGGTCGAGACCCACAACCACCCGACCGCCATCTCGCCTTATCCCGGCGCCGCCACCGGCTCGGGCGGGGAGATCCGGGATGAAGCGGCGACCGGGCGCGGCGCCAAACCCAAGGCGGGCCTGACCGGCTTCTCGGTTTCCAATCTACGCCTGCCCGGCGCGCTGCGGCCTTGGGAGGTGGACTACGGCAAGCCCTCGCGCATCGCCTCCGCGCTCGACATCATGCTCGAGGGACCGATCGGCGGCGCCGCCTTCAACAACGAGTTTGGGCGGCCCAACCTGTGCGGCTACTTCCGCACCTTCGAGCTGTCGGCGCCGGGGCCCGCGGGCCGTGAGGTGCGCGGCTACCACAAGCCGATCATGCTCGCCGGCGGGCTCGGCAACATCCGGCGTGAGCACGTCAAGAAGCAGGAGATCCCGCCGGGCGCCAAGATCGTGGTGCTGGGTGGCCCCGCCATGCTGATCGGGCTGGGCGGCGGTGCGGCGTCTTCGATGGCGTCCGGAGCCTCCGAGGAAGACTTGGATTTTGCTTCGGTGCAGCGCGACAACGCGGAGATGCAGCGGCGCTGCCAGGAGGTGATCGATCGCGCCTGGGCGCTCGGCGCGGGCAATCCCATCCTGTCGATTCACGACGTGGGCGCCGGCGGCCTGTCCAACGCGCTGCCCGAGCTGGTCAACGATAGCGCGCGCGGCGCCAGCTTCTCCCTGCGCGCTATCCCCAGCGATGAGCCCGGGATGTCGCCGCTCGAGCTATGGTGCAACGAGGCGCAGGAGCGCTACGTGCTGGCCATCGCGGCAGACGCGCTGCCGCGCTTCGAAGCGCTTTGCCGGCGCGAGCGCTGTCCGTTTGCGGTGGTGGGCAGCGCGACTGCCGAGCGCCAGCTCAAGCTGGACGACACCCACTTCGACGAGCAGCCCATCGATTTGCCGCTGGACGTCCTGCTGGGTAAGCCGCCCAAGATGACTCGCCAGGCCGAGCGCAGCGAGTTTCAACCCGATTCACTGCAGCATTCGCGCATCGAGCTCGGGGACGCCCTCAGGCGAGTCTTGCGGCTACCGACGGTGGCGGACAAAACCTTCTTGATCACGATTGGTGATCGCACCGTCGGTGGCCTGTGCTCGCGCGATCAGATGGTGGGGCCCTGGCAGGTGCCGGTGGCGGATGCAGCGCTCACCGCAAGCAGCTTTCAGGCCTACACCGGGGAAGCTATGGCCATGGGTGAACGCGCGCCGCTCGCCCTGTTGAACGCGGCGGCTTCGGCGCGCATGGCCGTCGCGGAAGCCATCACCAACATCGCGTCGGCGCCGATCGCGCACCTTTCGCACATCAAGCTCAGCGCCAACTGGATGGCGCCAGCCGGACATCCCGGTGAGGACGCACGACTCTATCAAGCCGTGCAGGCCGTGGGCGCAGAGCTTTGCCCGGCGCTCGGCATCGCCATTCCGGTCGGCAAGGACTCGATGTCCATGCGCACCGTGTGGCGAGAAAACGGCGAGGAGCGTTCGGTCACCGCACCCCTCTCGCTGATCGTGAGCGCCTTTGCGCCCGTGACCGACGTGCGCCGTGCCCTGACGCCGGAGCTGTCGCGCGCGGACGGGCCGAGCGAGCTACTGCTCATCGACCTGGGGCGCGGCCGCAACCGCTTGGGGGGCTCGGCGGTATTGCAAGTTCACGGCAGCGTCGGTGAGGCGCCGGCGGATCTGGAGGATCCGGCGCTGCTGCGCGGCTTCTTCGCGGCGATTCAGGAGCTCAACGCCGCGGGCCTGCTGCTCGCGTACCACGATCGCTCCGACGGCGGTTTGATCGTGACGCTGCTCGAAATGGCCTTCGCGGCTTCGGCGGGCCTTTCGGTGCGCATCGACAGGCTGGGCGCCGACGCGCTTTCGGCGCTGTTCTCCGAGGAGCTCGGCGCGGTGATTCAAGTCAGGAGCGGCGACGTCGCGCGCGTGCGCGAGGTGCTGGCGCTTTCGGGTCTTTCGGAGTGCGTACACGCGGTCGGCAGCGTGCTGGACGAGGACCGCATCGAGGTCTCGCAGAACGGTAAGGTGTTGATCGAAGAGAAGTGCAGCCACCTGCGCGGCATCTGGTCCGAGACGACACATGCGCTGCAGCGGCTGCGCGACGACGCCAGCTGCGCCGACGAGGAGCAGGCCCTGCGCGTCGACGCGGACAACGCCGGGCTGAGCGTCAAGGCCAGCTTCCGCATCGACGAGGACGTGGCCGCGCCCTTCATCGCCAGGGCCAGCGCCAATAGGCCGCGCATCGCGATCCTCCGCGAGCAGGGCGTCAACGGGCAACTCGAGATGGCGGCGGCCTTCGATCGCGCGGGCTTCGCGGCGATCGACGTGCACATGAGCGACCTGCTGGAGGGACGCCTCAGCCTGAAAGAATTTCAGGGTTTGGTGGCGTGCGGCGGCTTCAGCTACGGTGACGTGCTCGGCGCCGGTGGCGGCTGGGCCAAGTCGATCCTGTTTCATGCGCGCGCGCGCGCCGAGCTGAGCGAGTTTTTCGCGCGTTCCAGCACCTTCTCGCTCGGCGTGTGCAACGGCTGCCAGATGCTGTCGAACCTGGCCGAGCTGATCCCGGGCGCCGAAGGCTTTCCGCGCTTCGTGCGCAACCGCTCCGAGCAATTCGAGGGGCGGCTCAGCCTAGTGCGGGTGGAGCAAAGCGCGTCGGTGCTACTCAGCGATATGGCTGGCTCGCTGCTGCCGATCGCGGTGGCCCATGGCGAAGGACGCGCCGAGTTCGCGGACACGTCCGACCACACCCTGTTCGAAGGCACCGGGCGCGTCGCAGTGCGTTTCGTCGATTCGCACGGTGAGATCGCGAGCCGCTATCCGGAAAATCCCAACGGCTCGCCGAAGGGTATCGCGGCCGTGACCAGCGAGGACGGCCGCGCGCTGCTGATCATGCCGCACCCCGAGCGCGTGTTTCGCGCGGTGCAGTACAGCTGGCGGCCGCGCGAGTGGACCGAGGACGCGCCCTGGATGCGCCTGTTCCGAAACGCGCGGCGCTTCGTGGGTTGAGCCTCGTGCAGCGACGAATATTCGGGCACCCTGCCGAACCTCACATGACGTCCCCGCGCGCTGGCTGACCGACCTCGCCGCGCTGGTCTGCGCAGAGCTACCCGACGGGCGCATCGTCATCATCGGCGCCGATCACCTGCTCTTTTCGCTTCTTGCGCTTCCAGGATCGAAGCAGCTCGTCAGCTAGCGTCATCACCAAGCTGAGTGCCTCGCGAGGTCAGCCGGCTGGAGACAAATAGCCGTTGACACAGTCGGGTCGGAAAGGCAATGACACTCGCTAGGGGCGCGGCGACACAGTGTTTCCGCGTCCGTCATGGTGTTGTTCTCGTCAGTCCAAGGCTGGCTCGCTCTCTTCCTCTCGCCGTTTCGCCCTGAAAATGGCGCATTATACACAATTCTTGAAGGAAACTACCCTATGCGACACTCGATAATATTCTCGAACGCCGTATTCGTGATCACCGCTCTGCTGATCGCCGCCTGTAGCGATTCCGAAGGCACTTCAGGCGGCGAGGGCGGCGACAGCAGCACGGCGGGCAAGAGCGGCTCCGGCAACGCCGGAAGCGGCCTACCCGGGGAAGGTGGCGAAAGTGGCGAGGGCTTCGGCGGCGTCAGCGGCGTCGAGATCAAGGTGTCGCTCATCACGAAGGAAGAAGGCAATCCCTTCTTCGCCAAGATGATCGAGGGTGCGGAGGCTGAAGCCGAATTGACGGGCGCCACGCTCACGGCCGTGACGGCCACGACCAACGAGGAACAGGTGACGGCGATCGAGGACGCGCTCGCGGATGGGGCCCAGGGCATCTTGATCGTGGCCGCCGATACGGCCGAGATCGTCCCCACCATTCTCGACGCAAAAAAGACCGCGCTGGTGATCGCGCTCGACACGCCTACCGATCCCGAGGACGCTACCGACGCGCTGTTTGCGACGGACAACCAGGCAGCGGGCGTACTGATCGGCGAATATGCCAAGGCCGCTCTGGGCAACACGGCGCCCAAGATCGTGACGCTCGACGGACCGGTTGGCCTGACCGTCAGTGATCTGCGCCATGCAGGCTTCATCGAAGGCTTCGGCATCGCGGACGACGACGCCGCGATCGTCTGCAAGAAACCGACGATGGGTAGCGATACGACCGGCCAAGCCGCGATGGCGGACTGCCTGGCCGCGTCGACCGACGTCAACATCATCTACACGGTAAACGAGCCGGTGGCGGCTGGTGCTCACGCCGCCTTGCTCGAAGCCAACATCGATCCGGCGGGCGTGATCATCGTCTCGGTCGATGGTGGCTGCGCCGGTGTGCAAGCCGTGAAGGACGGCGTGATCGCGGCGACGGCGCAGCAGTATCCACTCAAGATGGCCTCGCTCGGCGTGGGCGCTGTGGTCGAGTTCGTCAAAACGGGTACTCGCGTCAGCGGCTATACCGACACCGGCGTTAACCTGATCGCCGATGTCGCCCAAGCGGGCGTCACCTCGCAAGACACCGATTTCGGTCTCGCCAACTGCTGGGGTACCGTCGAGTAGGCCCCGCTCGCCAGCAACCCGGCGGCTCTCACTTCGGCACGATTGGGATGCCGCCGCAGTCGACCAGCGAGAGCGTCGAGTCGATGCGGAAGTGCGAGCCGGTCGAATGCCTTTCGGCCTGAAACAGCTCGAGCGGGTAGACGTTGCCTTTGACGAGCCCGAGCTCTGCGGCGCGGTCGTCGAGCACGATGATTTCCTCGAGCGACTCGTGCAGTCCGCCCAGGTCGATCGCCAGACGGCCGTTGATGAACGCCCAGACGTCGTCGTCACCCTTGAAGGTGAAGGACTCGCCGCCGGAGTAGCGGAACTGCAGGTGCAGCTCGGTGGTGAAACCGTAGTTGTGCATCCGATCGTCGTGCGGCGCCAGGTACATGTCGTTGAAGCCGACGCCATCGACCGGTACGAAGTTCTCGCTCTGAAACGAAACCACGTTGCCGACCGCCTCCATCTTGAAATAGAGCAAGAAGGCGTGGTTCACGCCAGGTGTGTTGCGGTACCACTGGTCGAACGAAGCTTTGTCGGTGGTCTGTTGGCCCGTCGGGCAAAACATCGGGTCCGGCATCAGCTCGCACCTGGAGGCGTAGACGGGCTTGCGTTCGGCATCGAGCTCGGGTGAAACCAGCCCCTTGGTCGCCATCCAGCCTTCATAGTCTTGGAAGTCCGGGTGCCTGCCGGGGTCCTTGGTGTTGAAGTCGCGCACGATACCGACCAGCACGTCGCAGCCGTCATTGTCCGCGAGCGTCGGCAGCTCCTTGCCCTGGTCGATCGCGTCGCCGCGCTGGTAGCCACCCACCTCGGTTTCGGTGAGGTTATCGAGCGTGATCGGCGTGCGCCCGGGACCCGCATCCGAGCCCGCGCTCGGTGGCACGATGATCGACAAGCTGCCAGCCATGCCGCCCACGCCCCCACCGGGAGCGAGCCCGCCGGAACCGCCGCCGTTTGGCAGCATCGGCGTGCCGGAGCCGCCCGCTAAGCTCCCTACCGGCGAGCTCTTCGGATCGGCGCTACAGCCAGCGGCAACAAGAGAGGTGCAAAACAAACTCGCCAGCGCGAAAGAGCGATCCATGACTAAGGCTCAGTTACTTATAGGAGTGATGGCGGCTCACCTTACTTTAAAATTCCTTGAAAAAGCAGGTAGCTAGCAGCTGACGCACCATCAAGGCCTTCCATGAATGAGGAGCCGTCAGGCACGGTAGCACGCCGCGATGATGACGCCACACAGCACCCCCTCGGCCAGGTGATAGCTCGAGTCCACGAGCATGGCGGCGAACGCGACGTTGTAGGTCGCGTATTCGATGATGCCGCCCTGCAAGGCGTCCCAAAGGAAGCCGCAGTAGGCGCCCACTAGCGCTCCCGTCGCGAGCTTCGACCAACCGCGCCGCTCGACGAAGAACAGGTGCGCCACTGGAAAAGCCAGCGCCACCAGCGCGACATAAAGCACGAAAGCCAAGAAAATGACGGGGATGATGTAGCTCGGGCGCTGGACGCCCGGTCCGAAGCTCGCCTTCAGGTAGTCGGCCGCTACGAGCTCGTGAAACACGTAGCCAAGGTTGAAGATCACCAGGAAGGCGACCAGCGCGCCCAATAGGAGGCGTTTGTTCATGGTAGTCGCGTGCTAGACCCTGACGAGCTTCTCCGCAAGAATGGACAAGAATGATAGTTAGTACAGATTCGGAAGTAAGAGCGCTGCTGCGCGCACCTTGCCCAATCGTGCGCTTCAACGCCCTGGTCGGGGGCCGCCACAAGCTCCGCATCTTGTGGGAGCTCAGGGATGGTCCGAAACGCTACAGCGCCATTCAGCGCGCCCTGGTGGATGCGTCCGGTGGCGGGCCCATCACTCCCCGAGTCTTGAGTCGGGAGCTGCGTGAGCTGTGTGCGACGGGTCTGAGCACGCGCAAACAGTTTCCCGGTGTCCCGCCGCGCGTCGAGTACACGATGAGCGCGGACGGGCGCGCGCTGCTCGACGTCATGCGCTCCGTCTGCCGCTGGGGTGAGACCGCTGCCAAGCCACGACTGCGACGCTCGAACAGGCAGGCGCTCTTGCGTTAGCCGCGACGCGCTGCCTCGATGGTGGCGATGGCGATCCCGATGTTGTTGCTCGACCTTGGCGCCTTGAGGTTTTTGCGCTCGATCACGAATGCCTGGCAATCGGCCCAGCCTCAGCTCGCTTCCGGCGACCAGCACAACGCCCACCACCGCTGGGAACACGACGTAACGAGGATAGCGGTGGCGCCGGCTACACGAACCTAGGCATTCTAACCTGGGGCATTTGCTCGTAGAAAATCAGCATTCGTACGAAAGCCCAATGCCACCAGAGGGCAGGGGCTTCACGGCCGTTCGCTTCGGCCTGCGTCCATTGCCCTTTTGGCGGCGGGTCAGTATGGTTCGCGGGCGTCGCCGGACTCGAGCGGTGCAAGTAGCCGAAAGCACCCGCACGATGGTTCGCGTCATCCTTCTCTCGCTGGCACTCGGCGTGATCAGCGGGTGTGGTTCTGCAACTCCACTGACCGCGGAAACGCCCAAGGTCCATCACTTGGCGCGACGAGTGGTTGGCGGAAGCGTCGAGCTCCAGCTGCTCGACGTGACCGACCAACGGACTTGCAGCAAAAGTCCAAAGTTCAACGACCTCTGCATCGCCGGGCTGAGATCCGCCCTCGACGCGGGGCTGAGGTCGCTGCTGAGGCAGTTCGTCGATCCCCAGCGACCGGGAGAGAAATACACGGCATCGTTTCAGCTGCTCGAGCTCGCGCAGGAACCGGTCTTCATCGGCGAGGGAGATTTCGAGCATCCCAAGATAGTGCTGCGCTGGCGCCTCGAGCTCAAGAACGCCGCAGGCGACCGGCTACTATTGCTCAAGGACTCCACGGACGAGGCGTTCGACGACGTGCGCAAGGCGCGCGCCGCGCTGCGAGACGTTCTCGAGGACACCATGAATCGGATTGGTGAAGGACTCAACGACGCCGACTGGAAGACGAGCAGGCCACACCCGGTGGGCGATCGTTCGATTCGACCCAGCATCAGCCACGAGCCTGTCGACCCGCTACAACGCCGAGATGCCGGCGCCCCGTCAGCGCCCGGCACCGCTGAGGCTGCGGTGCCGGACGGTGGCTAGGAGGGCTGGCGTGAAACACCAGCTGTCCCCAATCGGCGGAGCCGCCGCGTGGAGGGGAGGCTCAAGAAGCTTTGCTTCTTGAGGGGAGGAGGCGCGTGCCTCCCCCAGGAAGGACTCTAGCTGGGGCAGGGGCCCCAGCCCGACAAGACATGTAGGTCTTGGAAGAAAAGATCACGATCGGCGAGAGCAGCAGCCACCCGCGAGAACAAACCGGCGAGGCCGGCGCGCGTTGCGGTCTAGCCCGCGATAGTCGCGAGACCCGGTGGAAAACCTGCTCGAGCTCGACAGCTCAGCAAAAACTTGACTCATCTGTCACGGAAGACGGCTCTCAAGGACCCTAGAACGCCGAGCGGCCAAGCCGATCGTGCGTTCTAGCTGGTTTTACGCACGGCTTCGAGGGCGCGCAGGCTGGCGAGCGCGGCCCGCACCGCGGCGCGCGCGTAGCTTTCCTTGCGCAGCTCTGCCTGAGCGGCGGTGGCGCCTGGACCGATGATGCCGAGGCCGATGGGTTTACCGTGGTTCAGTGAAAGATCTACTAGCGCGCGGTGGACCACGTGCCCCATCACCTCGCCATGCTGGGTCTCACCGCGCTCGATGTAACCGAGCGCCACGACGAGCTGCACCGAAGGCAACGCGAGCGCGACGCCACAGCTCAGCGGCAGCTCGTAACAGCCCGGCACCCGCAACACTTGCGAAAGCTCGATACCCAGCTGCTTCATCTCGTCCTGGGCGGATGCGATCATGACGTCGACCAAGGGCTGGTTGAACTCGGCTGCGACCAGGACGGCGGTGACGGGCTCGCTCATTGCCGTCGATAGTCACCGCCCCCATCGCGCGCGGCAAGCACAATCGCGAAACGCTAAGGCACCGTCATGGAGGTGAGCTTGATGCCGTCGCCATCCGCCACGTCTACCTCCTGCACCAAGCCGACCCCAGCGCAGTAGTACTTGTACTCGTTCACGTCGGGCTCGAGCGGCGTGAACTCGCGCGTCTGGATGCAGTCCTCGTAGTCGCCGAAAGGCACGCTCACCATTTCAGCGGTACTGACGATCTCGGCGTAGTCTTCGGCTTCGCACGCGTAGTACTCCTGCCGATACGGCTCGCCGGCGGCGGGTGGCATGGCATGCATCACGATACCGGGCTGCGCGCCGTCGACGCCGGCTTCCCACGAGCCTTCGGTGCTGACGACCACGCCGCCCTCGTACTCCTTGGTGTCTTCACCCATGTACCAGACGTTGCCGTCCTGGTCCTGCGCGTACCAGTCGTACGTGTCTTCGATGATGTCGGGATCGGCCGCGCTGGCGCGCACGGTGTCGCGAACCACCACGACCGGGACGCCCAAGATCTCTTTGCTGAGATCGGTCACCTCGACCTCGACGTACTCGTCGGCAGCTTCGTAGACCCACTTGGCCCCCGGCGGCAGCGGCCAATAGGGATTGTCGACGCCTTCCACGAAGTTTGCGGGATCGATCTCCGGCATGTAGCTGGTGTCGACCTCGCACACGCCGGTGCCCCCCCTTCCGCCCGCGCTTTGGTCTGCGCCCCCGACACCCTCATCGGCTCCGGCGCTGCCGCTATCGGTGCCGCCGCTCGAGCTCGAGCTGCCGGCCGAGCTCCCGTCCCCGCCGGCACCAGGCATGTCGTCATCCGAGGAGGAGCCATTGCACGCCATCAAGGCTCCGCACGTGAGAGCGAAGCCAGCCATCGTCATCCAGTGTCGTGCGCGCATGTTGGGTGCTCCTTTCAGTTGCAGCCCTTTGGGTCGCAGTTGCCGGTGCAACTCGCGAGCTGACCGCCATTTTCGCACGAGATCGGGCAGGGGTCGCCGCCGGGGCAGTCCACGTTGCAGGTCGTGTCGGTGTCGCACACGATCTCGCAGCCGCCGCCCTGACAGGTGATGTCGCAGGTAGCGCCGTTGTCGCAGTCGAAAGCGCAGCCGCCGCCCGAGCACTCGTAGGTGCAGTCGCCGCCGTCGTCACAATCGAGCGCGCAGTCGCCGCCCGTGCAGTCGGCGGTGCAGCTGCCGCCCAGGCACTCGGTCTGGCAGCCGCCGCTCGGGCAATCGAAGCTGCAGATCTCGTTCTGCTGGCAGCTGCATTGGTTGCCGCAGTTTTCGGTCGACCCGGCGCCACCGCTGCTGCTACCCGCGTTGCTCGAGCCGCCGTTGCTCGAGCCAGACACGCTTCCGGCGCCGCCAGTCTGGCTGGCGCCGGAGCTGCCGGCATTGGAGGAAGCACCCGCCTGGCTCTGCGTCCCAGCGCCGCCGCCCGAGCTGCTCTCGTCGCCACCGCTGCAGGCAGGGGCGATCAGGACGGCAGTCGCGCCGGTCAGCACCAGCAGCAGCGAGGTCTTGACGCCGAGTCCTTGACGCATGGGGTTTCTTCCCGGATTCATCCATCGCACTTGCCGTTGACGCAAACTTCGTCAGAATCGCAGTCAGCGTCGGTCGCGCAGTAAATCTTGTCCGCCCCGCCTTCGTCGTCGGCTTCGTCGGCGTCATCGGCTTCGTCGGCGTCATCGGCTTCGTCTTCACTTTCACCACAATCGGCTTCGTCTTCGACATCGCCATCCAGGCCGGTGCACTTGGCGTTGACGCATACTTCGTCCGAATCGCAGTCGCCGTCGCTCGCGCAGTGGATCTTGTCTTCGGCGCCGTCTTCACTTTCCGGAGTGCAGGCCGCGTTCACGTTGCTTTGCGCTTCCCCGCCGCTTTCGGGGCCCGCGCTGGCGCAGGCGACCGCGCAAAACATGCCGAGCAGACTGACGAGCTGAGTAGAAAAGGAACGAACGATCATGGAAGTCTCCTGTGGGGGGCGGCCGTCGCGACCGCTGCCACCCCCTTCGCAAGGGCCGTGCCGCGGCGCTGTGCTCGACAATCGACGAGTTTCCGCCGGTTGTGCGGCGGCGGGTTGTCCTGTCGAGAGGACACGGCTGGCCTATCGACAGGACGGGCGCAGGTCAGCGCGGCAACGGAATGCCGAATTGAGGGTCGACCGCGGGAGCGCTCGACGACGGGCTCGCGGTGGAGGGGGGAGCCGAGCTGACGCCCGCGCCTCGACGCTTTGCCGTATCCGTGGTCGCAGGAGCCGCGCTGGCCGAAGGCGCGCTGACCGGAACGGCTGTCGACGCGGGCTCGACCGCAGTCGGCGGGAGCCGCACGGAAGGCGAGGGCGACACGGCTTTCGACGGCTCGACCGCAGGCGAGGAGCCAGCGCGGCGGCCCAAAACGAACGCCAAGAGCCCGACCAGCGCTAGCAGCGCGAGCCCCAGCCAGGGCGCCCGCCTGCCCGGTGACTGCAGCGTCTCCCGACCGCGCAGCGCCTGCCGCAGGCCGTCGACCAGCTCGCGCGCGTTTGCAAAGCGCTCATTTTGCGACCGCGCCAGAGCGCGCGCAAAGAACGCATCGATGCTCTGCGGCAGCTCGGGGGCAAAGCTGCGAGCATCGGGCAATGGCGCGCGGATGATGCGCTCGAACACCTTGGCCAGCGTCTCGTCCACGAACGGCGCCTTGCCCGTCAGCATCTCGAACGAGAGCGCACCGAGCGCCCACAAGTCCGCGCGAGGCCCGACCTCTTCACCCCACACTTGCTCGGGGCTCATGTACGCGGGCGACCCCACTGCGCCCGTGCTGGTGGTGTCGACAGGATCGGCCTTGCGCCCCAGATCTTTGGCCACGCCGAAGTCGAGGACCTTGACCACGTCGCGCTCGCCGACCCGCTCGAGGAAGATATTGGCCGGCTTGAGATCGCGATGCACGATGCCAGCTTCGTGTGCGACCCTCAAACCCTGCGCGATGCCTTCCAGGATCATGAGGGCCTCCTGAGGCGGCAGCTTGCCGGTTTTCTCGAGGCGTTTGGCCAGGTCCTCGCCGTGCAAGAGCTCCATCGCCAGGTACGGCTGCTCTTCGAACACGCCGTAGTCCAGCACGTGTACGATGTTCGGACTGCGCAGGCGAGCCACCGCTTGAGCCTCGCGCTTGAAGCGCTTGAGCGGCTGCGCCGAGCTGGCGTCGCTGGAGACGAACTTGAGCGCCACGTCCACTTCGAGCTCCAGGTGCCGCGCGCGCCAGAGCGTGCCCATACCCCCAGCCGCGAGCTGCTCCAGCACCTCGTAGCGCTCCGAGATCCTGTCGCCGGGGCGAACCATCCTGCAGAAAAAGCCTACCACGGCCGCTGCGCTCAAAACCCTGAGGATCCGCGGCAAAGCGCGGACTACGCTGTGGGCGTTTCGCGCCATGCCGACCGACGGAACCAAGACTCAGGCGCTCAAGCTGCCCGATGCGATGCCGGTGCGCACGCTCGCGGCGAGCGTGAGCGACGGCGCCGACAAGGGCAAGAGCTGGGAGGGCGAGCAGGGCACGATCGGGTCGGCTCAAGACAATGCGCTGGTCCTGACTGACGATACGGTGTCGCGCTACCACGCGCGGTTGACGGCGGTCGCCGAAGGCATCCGCGTGACCGACCTGGGCTCGACCAACGGCACCTTCCTGGGCGAAACGCGCCTTGTCGAAGCGGTTATCAAACCGGGCGCCCGGCTCACGCTGGGCCGGAGCACGATCGAGCTCGGCAAGGGTTTGCCCGGTACGGTCGAGCTGCACGACGAGGACCAGCTGGGGGCGCTGCGCGGCCAGACCCAGGTGATGCGCCGACTGATGAACCAGGTGCGGCGCGCGGCCCGCAGCAACGTCGCGGTGCTGCTGGTCGGAGAATCAGGAACCGGTAAGGAGCTCTTGGCGCGGGCGCTGCATGACGCTAGCCCGCGCGCCTCGGGGCCTTTCATCACGGTCGACTGCGCGTCCATCACGCCGACGCTGGTGGCAAGCGCGCTGTTCGGGCACGAGCGCGGCGCGTTTACCGGAGCGACCAACACCAAGCAGGGAGCGTTCGAGCTGGCCGACGGCGGCACGTTGTTCTTGGACGAAGTCGGGGAGCTGCCGACCGAGCTGCAAGCGAGCTTGCTCGGAGCGCTCGAACGGCAGCGTTTCATGCGCGTTGGGGGGCAAAAGGAGCTTTCGGTCGAGGTGCGGGTGGTGGCGGCAACGAACCGCGACCTGCGCAGCGAGGTGAACTCGGGGCAGTTCCGGCTCGATCTGTACTACCGGCTGGCGGTCGTGACGCTCGAGGTGCCACCGCTGCGCGAGCGGATGAAGGATATTCCGATCCTGATCGAGCATTTTTCGCGCGAGGAAGGCGTGTCGACACCGATCGGCGAGCTCATCCCGGCGGCGACACTCTCCGAGCTGCTCAGCTACCGCTGGCCGGGCAATGTGCGCGAGCTGAAGAACTACGTGCAAGCCATGCTGGCGATGGGCGAGGCCAGCTTGCTGAAGGACGCAGGCCCCGGCTCCGGTGCGGGGATTTCTAGCGATATTTTCGCACCGTACCTCGAGCGTCACTACGGTGAGGCGCGCGCGCAGCTGCTGCACGCCTTCGAAAAGGCTTACCTCGAGGCGCTCTTGCAGCGCAGCGGCGGCAACGTCGCCCAGGCCGCGCGCGACGCGCAGGTGGCGCGCTCGCACCTGAACGAGCTCTTGCGCCGGCACGGAATTCGCTAGCATGCCGGCCATGCGTGCCATCGCGCCGGTGCTATTGCTGGCCAGCCTGGGTTGTCAGGCTTTTACCGATCCGGGCATCGAGTACGTCGACTGTTTTCCGAGGGGCGACCGCACGTACATCGAGAAATTCGACCTCGGCGAGGATCCTCCGGGCGCAGACCGGTGCTGGAGGATGGAGAACCTGGTCGCGCCGGGCTACTACAAGGAAGACCCGAAAAAGGAGCCAGAAGACCTGGTCATCCACCCACCGGGCGGACTCGGTGCTCGGTGGACGGAAACAGAGCAGGCACCTTTCTTCTTCCAGCGTGTGACCGGAGACTTTTTGGCGGTTACCCGTGCCGAGACTGTGTCCGGCAGGCTGGAAGGGGACCATTGCCTCAACAGCAACGAAGCTTCGGGGATGGCGGTGCGCCGGCGGGCTCCCCTGGCCTGGACCACCTTGCTGGTCCGACCAGCGCTGAGCGAGGCACAGCTCATGGATCCAGACTTCTGTGCCGACGAGCCGATGGACCCGCCAACAGCGCAAGTGGTCGCACAGAGCCACGGCTTCGGGTCCGACGAGTTTCATGCTGTATCGGGCGTGGGTTCCGATGCCGAGGCGGATATCGCGCTCTGCCGCAAGGAGCATCTCCTGTTCTATTTCATTCAGGACGCCAGCGTGCGTGACCCAGGCAGCGCCGTTGCCAACGTGAAGGAAGGGTTCGACCCGCTCGACGTAGGCACCGGCCCACTCGACGTCGGCTTGACCGCCACCGCCGCCGCCGGGAGAGACACGTTGCCCGAGGGTCATTTTCCCTGGCTCTACCTCAAGGACCACAGCGACGATCCTCAGGAGAGCTGCCTCGTCATGCTCGAAGAGTTCAGTTACTTCGAGGAAGATTGAGCGGACGATGTCGCGACTTTCAGGATCGTCCTTGCTGCTCGCCGCGGCGCTGTGCGTGCTGCCGGCCACGACGCTGGCGCAGACTCAAGCACCGCCGGCTGATACTCCTAACGCGCGCGCTATCACGACTGGCCAGCAGGGCATCCAGGCTTACGAACAGGGCAAGTGGCTGAAGGCGCTCGAGCACTTTCGCGAAGCAGAAGCGCTGTATCACTCACCGGTGTTCGCGCTGTTCGCTGCGCGCAGCCAGCGCCAGCTCGGGCAGCTGCTCGAAGCGCGCGCGACGCTGCAGCGGCTCGTGGGTGAGTCGTTGGCGACGGATGCACCAGCGCCCTGGGTCAAGGCTCAGGCCGAGGCACGGCTCGAGCTCGCGGAGCTCGCAGCCGAAGTGCCAACGGTGACGCTGGCCATCGAGGAAGGCTCTGCCACCGCCAGCATCACGCTCGATGACCAGCCGGCCGAGCCCCGACGACCGATCGAGCTGAACCCCGGTCAGCATCGAGCCGTCATCACGGACGGAGCGCGGCGGCGTGAAATCACCTTCAATGTCACGGCGCGGACTCATCCGACACTCACGCTATCGCTCGCTCGCCCGAGGGCCCGAACGGCGCTTGCGCCCGGGCGACCCACGCCTCCGCCATCCACTTTAGCACCGCGCGCTCGCCGTCCCTACCTGCCCGGCTGGATCCTGACCGGCACCGGTGCGCTCGCGATCGCCTCCGGAGGGGTGGTGGGCATCCTGGCGCTCAAAAAGCGCTCGGAGTTGCGCGATGACCTGCCGAGCGCGCTGCTCGAAGCCTGCCGCCAAGATCGCTGCCTCGAAAGCCAGCGCTCGGTCATCGACGGCCACTTCGCGCCTGCCCGGAACCTTGCCCTCGCCTCCGACATCCTCTGGATCAGCGGCGCAGTGCTGGCGGCCACCGGCGTCACGCTGATCGTGGTCGATCCGCGCTCGAAATCAGCCTCGTTGAACGTGGGTGGGCGGTTCTAGCCGGGCCCGCTCCCAGCTCCGAACTCGGTTACTCGCTACAATGGGCGTCGTGCCTCGACTCCCCCCCACCTCCACTACGCTGGCCGACGACGGCGATAAGCCCTACTTCTTGTGGTGGTCCGATCTGGGATCCTCGCGCACCAGTAGTCGCCTCCACCCAACCTGCGCTAAGAGGGGCCCGCCATGTCTTCGATCATCCCCGGCCCGGACGCCCTGACTCGGCTGCGCGACGGCAACGCGCGTTTCGTGGCCAACGTGCGCAGCATGGACGCGCTCGCCAGCTTGAGCAAGCGCATCGATCCGCTCGTGCAGCCCTCGCCTTTCGCCATCGTTCTCGGTTGCGCGGATGCTCGCGCACCAGCCGAAACCATCTTCGATCAGGGTCTCGGGGATCTGTTCGTGATTCGCGTGGCCGGCAACATCGTGGCGCCCTCGCAGATCGGCTCGGTCGAGTTCGCGGCCGAGCGCTACGGCACGCAGCTGGTCGTGGTGATGGGGCACTCGCACTGCGGCGCCATCGCGGCCACGGTCGAAGCCATGCAGGAGCTTGGGGAAACGCCCAAGTCGCGGAATCTCCTGTCTATCACCGACCGCATCGCGCCGGTCATCGCGCCGCTGATGCACACCGAGCTGGCCAAGGACCGCCCAGCGCTGCTCCGCGCGGCCACGCGCGCCAACGCCGCCGCCGCCGCCGATCACTTGCGCCACGGCTCGCGCCTACTCGAAGAGCTGCGGCTCAAAAGCGGCCTGATGGTCGTCGGCGCCGAATACGACCTGGAAACCGGCGTCGTCGACTTCTTCGACGGCGCGCACTGAGTCCAGCAACTCGCCGCGCAGCGCCGCACCGCAGGGCGTTGCCAAGGAACGTCGCTCGCAAGCTTTGGCAGAGGCCATCGCCGACTACGAGGCCGAGTACGGTGTCATCTCGAACGCGGAGCTGGCAGCGCAGGCACGTGCCGACCGCGCCCGCGCCATCGTGGTCCGGGGCGGCAAGCGGCAACGGCCGCGCAAGCGCGGTCGCGCTGCGTGAGGCTCGTGCTAGACAGCGGGGCACTGGTGGCCCTCGAGCGCAACGACCGCAGCGTGTGGCGGCAACTCAAGAACGCGCAGCTCGCTGGAACGGAGGTGATTACTCACGGCGGCGTCGTCGGCCAGGTGTGGCGCGGCCGAGGTGCGCGCGAGGCACGGCTCGCCCAAGCGCTCGCGGGGGTGGTGGTTGCGGGGCTGGACGAGCGCTTGGGCCGTGCCGCCGGCGAGCTGCTAGCGCAGGCTCGAACGAAGGACGTCATCGACGCGGCCGTCGTGCTGCTGGGAGCCGATGGTGACGTCGTGCTCACCTCAGATCCGCTCGAGCTCGCAGCCCTGGCGGAGGCTGCCGCCCGCGACATCGAAATCGTCCAGGTCTGAGGGACGCGATCGCCGGCCTTATGGCCGCAAATCGTCGCCAAACCCCGCCCCCAGCTTGACAGGACCCCGCCCCGAATCGTAGAAGCCGTGCCCTTCCGCGGGAGTAACTCAGCGGTAGAGTGCCACCTTGCCAAGGTGGACGTCGAGGGTTCAAATCCCTTCTCCCGCTCCGCTAAGTGCTTAGAAAGACGCCGGTTCGAGCAAGTGCTCAGCCGGCGTTTTCCTTTTGCTCCCCACTCTGGGGAGCCTGCTCCCCAGTTTGCTCCCCACTCGTGGCGGGCTCGCTACCTTGGCTGGCCAGGCTGGCCAATGTCGACCTTGCCTGAGCAAAGTCGATCACCCTGGCGATGCTGGCTCGCTGCTCGATGGGCGCGACGGTCGAGTAACGCTCGCGCATCCGGTCCGTCACGTGACCCGAGATGCTCTTGGTCACCACGCCCTCCACCTGCGCCGCCCTCGCGAGGTCGTTGAACGTCCGCCGGAGCCCGCGCTGTGTAAAGCGCTGGCGTAGGCCGATCGCCCGACTCACCTCCTCGAACGGCTTGTTGAGCACTGAAGGCGAGCGGTAGCCGCCCGTGATGGCCGGAAACAGGAGCTCCGACTCCCTCATCTCCGCCGTCTCGAGCTGCGTCTCCACGTGCCAGCGCAGAACCTTGATGGCCTCCTCCGGCAAATGGATCCGGTACTTCACCCGCTGCTTGGTCGTGTTCATCACCTCGTCGCCGAGGGTGTCGTACAGTACAGGAGGCGCGATGCGCGTCACGCGCTCTTCCGCTTCAAGACGCGCGCGCTGGTCCACTTCGCTGTCGACCCGGACCTCGTCTACATGACGACCAGGCTCGCGGGGGCGGGCACGTTCTTCTTGCCGTTCAACCGGGGGCAATGGCGGCGGGGCCGGCAACCCGGAGCACGCGAGCGGCTATCGCACTGGGCACCTGTGGCAGGAGATCTGGCAGCGAGACAGCTTCCTCGACATCTTGGGGCGCTTCTCGCACCTCGAGGTCGAAGAGAAAAAGACGCGGGACGGCAAGACGGAGATCAAGGAAAGCATCATCTTTCCGCGCTACCACCAGCTCGACGCCGTTCGCCGGCTCGAGGCGGCCGCGCGACGCGATGGCGTGGGCAAGAATTACCTGGTGCAGCACTCGGCCGGCTCGGGAAAGAGCAACTCGATCGCATGGCTCGCTCACCGGCTCTCGAGCCTGCACGACGAGCAGGATCAGCGCGTGTTCGACTCGGTGGTCGTGGTCACCGATCGGCGCGTGCTCGACCAGCAGCTGCAGGACAACATCTATCAGTTCGAGCACAAGCAGGGCGTCGTCGAGAAGATCGACGAGAACAGCCAGCAACTCGCTGACGCGCTGAGCTCCGGCACGCCGATCGTCATTACCACGCTCCAGAAGTTCCCCTTCGTCACCGAGAAAATCGGCGAGCTCCCGAGCCGTCGCTATGCCCTTATCGTGGACGAGGCCCACAGCTCGCAGACGGGCGAAGCAGCGCGGCATATGAAGGAGGTCCTGGCCGCCAGGAGCCTGGAGGATGCAGAAGACCAAGAAAGCGACGAGGGCGAGACGTCCGAAGATCAGCTCGTCAAAGTGATGGCATCACGCGGCAGGCAAAAGAACCTTTCGTTCTTCGCTTTCACAGCTCTCGCCCCGAAGTACTCGCGGAAGCGATCCTCCGTCGCCCGCTCGTGGACCGTTACCTCAGCGATGGTGAGCAGACGCTCGTACTGGCGATCGACGGTCGATCGCGCCCACACCGCTACGGCAAGGTCCTCGGCGCCGTTCGGCCAACCTGTCCGATTGATACCTAGCTCGATAGCCGCGTCGTGTAGCGCGTGTGCACCTTGAACAGTGCCCACGTCGTGCAAGGCTTGCAGCATGGGGTGGACGAACGCTGGCGCTCCCGGGGCAGTGAGTAGCTCGACCACCAATTCGAGCACTTGGCCATCGCTGCCATCGAGACTTTGCAGGCCCATTTGAGACCAGACGTCGCGCCATTGCTCGGCACTGACCCTCCGAATCGGGGTGGTGTCGTAGTGCTCGGACGGGCGACGCCGCGGCCATCCGCTCTCAGGTGAACTGAGGGGCACCGCAGCGAGGTTGGGTTGCGCCATGTCATCTCTCCGGTTGCGTTTTGCTAGTGCGGCATTCTCTGAGGACTTCTGGTATGTCGGTGTCGCCGTGATAGCTGCCAGCGACGCACGCATGAGCAGATCTCAGGCGGTTACGTAAGTCTGAAATCGGCACAGTTCGATGGCAAGGCAAGCTGGTCAATATCCTCACTGGGCGATAACATCTGCCTGTACTGATGACTTCCTCGAGCACCGAGATTGACGCCAGCCAAAAACTACTCGTAATTGTTGGGGATCTTCTGAGTGGTCAGCGCCATTCTCGACGGACGATTGCCCAGCGCGCGGGGCGCTCGTTGGCCACTGCCGACCGGTGGATCGATCAGATAGAGGGTGCGCTAAGCCCGCGCGTCCGGCGGGTGCGTGAGGGCAAGACGACTTGGCTCGTTTCCGACCTCCGGCGCGAGTCGCCCTCGAAGGCGGCAACTGTAGGTGCGTGCGTCGCCGCGAGCCTCGCGTCAATTTTTGAGGGCTCCCAGCACGAACGCAATCTCAAGGACGCGCGTGACTACTTGTTGAAACTGCGGGGGCTTTCCTATGGGGACCTGGACCGGAAGTTCTTCTTCGCAGCCAAGGGCGGCGAACTGGCGCTTCCCGATGCTCGGCAGGAGCTCAACGAGATCATCGACACGATTCTTGAGAACCGCGTCCTTGCATTCTCGTACCGCCACAACGATAGGCGCGCCGAGGAGCTCTCCCTGCGACCACTCACGTTGGTGATCTTCAATCAGCAGTTCTACGTGCTCGCGCTGCGCGGAGACGGATCACCCTATTGCTACCGGTTCGCGCGGATGTCCAAGGTCGAAGGCCAACAAGAGTCGTTCGAGTATCCCTCGAGAAACGAGTTCGATCCCCGGGCAGTGTTCGCCCCGGCGTTCGGTATTCACATCGCAATTGGTGGGCCCGTTGAAGACGTCGAAGTGATCATATCCGGGCCATGGGCGAATTTTGCAGCGACGCACCGTTGGCACACGTCGCAGCGAGTGAGCGTGCGCGACGACCGCACCGTATCAGTCAGTCTCCAGGTTCGTCTGTGCCCGGAGGTCGAAAGCTGGGCACTCGGCTTCGGGGAGCACGCGATGGTGCTAAAGCCAGAAAGACTTCGAAAGGCGGTTGCCGAACGCCTCGCCAGAGCGGCTGGCAGGTACGCGCCCACTGGTCCTCGCGTCGCCAAGGCAAAGACCGTGGTGTCGCGGTCTGGCGCTCCGGGACCTTCACGCGTTCGCAAGCGTTCGGAGCCGCCGCAACCTCACGCGCGAGCTGAAGGCTCCCACAGTCGACCCCTCGCCGGAAGGAAGCCGAAACGATGAGCAAGCTTACGGAGCGCGGCACCGCCATCGACGTGGAGAACTTCAGTCGCATCGCCGCTTGCCAACGCATCGACTTCGCCCCGCTAGCGCCATGCCTCGACACCGTCGGCGGCAGCGAGAGGCACGCGTGACCACCTCGCGCACCAAGAAGCCGGCTTCCAAGAAGAAGGTGGTCGCGGCGCGCCGATCATCGGGTGCGATTGCGAAGCCGGACGCGACCTTCGCCTCCGAACTGGTGCGCGACCTCTCGGAGATGATCGAGGAGGCGCAGACTCAGGTAGCGGCGGTCGCGAACGCGGCGCTCTCCGCGCTCCACTGGCAGATCGGCCACTACCTTCGCACGCGCGTACTTGAAGGCCGTCGGGCGGAATACGGCCGACAGATTGTCTCCACGGCGTCGAGACAATTGGCGGAACGCCACGGGCGCGGTTTCAACGAGAAGTCGTTGCGACACATGGTCCAGTTCGCCACCGCCTTCCCCGATCGCGAGATTGTCTCCACGGCGTGGAGACAATTGACCTGGAGCCACTTCAAGGTGCTCGCCTACCTGAAGGACCCGCTCGCCCGCGACTTCTACTTCGAGATGTGCCGTGTCGAGCGGTGGTCGGTGCTGGAGCTTGGCGAACGCATCCAGAGCATGCTCTTCGAGCGCACCGCGCTGTCGAAGAAGCCCAAGGAGCTCATCAAAAAGGAGCTCACTGCGCTGCGTGAGACCGGCGAATTGACGCCTGACTTGGTGATGCGCGACCCCTACATGCTGCCATTCCTGGGGCTCGCCGACACCTATAGCGAGAACGATCTCGAGGCCGCCATCCTCCGCGAGATCGAGCGCTTCCTCTTGGAGCTGGGCGTGGGCTTCACCTTTGTCGAGCGCCAAAAGCGCATGACGCTCGACGGCGACGATCACCACCTCGACCTCCTGTTTTTCCACCGCCGCCTGCGTCGCCTCGTCGCCATTGAGCTGAAGCTAGGCGACTTCAAGGCCCAGGACTCCGGACAGATGGAGCTGTACCTGCGCTGGCTCGACAAGCACGAACGCCAGCCCAGTGAAGAACCGCCGCTCGGCATCATCCTCTGCGCGGGCAAGAAGCGGGAAACGGTCGAGATCCTCGACCTCGACGCGCGTGGCATTCACGTTGCCGAGTACCTGACCGAGTTGCCACCCCGGAAACTCCTCGAGCAACGCCTCCACAAGGCCATCGAGAACGCTCGTAACCGCGTCCTTGAAGGCAAGCTGGGGAGGTGACGCGACTGCCTTGATGAAACCGGAGCCGTCTAGCGTTCCACACGGTTTCGCCCAGAGCCTTTTGCCGCATAAAGCTTAGCGTCGGCCCTTTGCACCAGCGCTTCGCTGCTGGAATCCGCGCCGGAGAATTCTGCGCATCCTATGCTAACGGTAACGCGGACTTCTGCTCCGTCATGCTTGACAAGGAGACACTCGACGGTCGCGCGAATACGTTCTGCTAAAGCCGCGCCCTCCAACAGTGTCGTCTCAGGCGCGATTACTGTGATCTCCTCACCACCATACCGGGCGACCACGTCTATCTCACGCGTCTGTGAGCGGACCGTCGCCGCGACCTCGGCGAGCACTGCATCTCCGACACCGTGCCCATGGGTGTCGTTGACGTTTTTGAAGTGATCAATGTCGACCATCAATACGCAGAAGTTTCGACCGTGCCTGCGTCTTGCCAAGGTGGACGTCGAGGGTTCAAATCCCTTCTCCCGCTCCGTAAGGAGACAGAAAAATGCCCATGAAAGTGGGCTTTTTTCGTTTGTTCACTGCAGGTCGAACAAGCCAATCCGGGCCGAGATCGGTCGCGCCGGGCGGATACTTTTCGAAGTCGTCGCACGCGATCGCCGACGGACCGCAGGCGCCCGCCGCGCCACCCGCACCGCTCGCCCCGCCCGCGCCACCGCCAACGCTCACGCTACCGCCGGTGCCCGCGTCCCCTGACGCGGTGCCCGCGCCGTCCCCATTGCCCGCCGCGGCGTTCGTCCCCGCGGTGGGGCTCCCGCCCGACGCGCTGCTCGAGGCGCCGGCTGGATCCCCGCCTCCCGGCGGTGCCGGGCTTTCGCTGCAAGCCGCGAGCGCGCAGCCGAGCAGCAGCCAACCGATCCGCAAGCCTGGGCCTGGCTCGGGAACGACGCACGCTGTCATCGCTGCTCGGTGTCCGGCGCTATGCCAGTTTGTGCCATGCGTCGGGCTGGGTCTGGTTTCGGGCGGCAATATTCGGCGGATTGTGGGAGGTCTGTGAGTTGGCCCGGACCTTGCTGTTGCAAGACCGCGAGATGCGGGAGTGGTGGCGGTCGCTCGGGGCGACCTATTTCAAGATGGATGCTCGGAGCCTGGGGGTGTTCCGCGTCCTGTTCGGGCTGGTGCTGCTGTCGGACCTCGGGCGGCGCTGGATGGAGCTCGAGCTCTGGTACACGAATAGCGGGCTTCTACCCAATCACACGCTGCTGTGGCGTCCGCCGGCCGGGCGCATGTTCTCGCTGTTCTTCACCGCGTCCAGCATCGGCGAGGCACGCCTCGGGTTCGTGCTGTGCGGCCTGGCGTACGCGATGTTCGTGCTCGGCTACCGCACGCGCTGGGCCCAGGTGCTGACGCTGATCGCGCGGGTGAGTCTGAACAGTCGGCTGGCCGTGCTCGAGAACGGCGGTGACATGGTCATGGATCTGCTGTGCCTGCTCACTCTGCCGCTGCCGCTCGGGGCACGCTTCTCGGTCGATGCTGCCCGCCGGGCGCTTCCCGAGTGGGTGAAGCGGCCCATCGCGTCGTTCGCAGTCTTCGCCTTGCTACTGCAGTTTGGTGCCATCTACTTCTTCAACGCCATCAGCAAGGACGGTTCGGCGTGGCGTGACGGCAGCGCGGTGCACTACGCGCTGCACCAGGACAAGCTCGTGACCTGGATCGGAGTCTGGATGAGAGAGCAGCTGCCGGTTTCGGTGCTGCGCGCGCTCACCTGGTCGACGCTGGCTACCGAATGGCTGGGCTTCGGGCTCATTCTCACCCCCGTCTTCGTGACACGGGCGCGGTGGCTCGCGGTCTTTCTCATGCCGCTGCTTCATCTGGGGTTCGCCCTGGGCCTGAACCTCGGTGGCTTCAGCCCCGCCATGATGTCGTTCTTTCCCCTGCTGTTGGGCGCCGAGCATTGGGATGCCTTGTCGCGGCGCTGGGGATCGCACGTGCGGCCGCTGTCGCTCGGGCTGGAGCGCTGGGTACGGCGCATGCTGCGGCGCCTGCCGCGGCAACTGCGGCCGCGATCTGTCAGCCCGCCGTCGGATTGGGGGCGCAAGCTGACCGAAGGGGCCGTCGTGGTGCTGGTGCTGGCGATCGCGAGCGAGGTGGTCAACGACAACGCCAGCGTCCCTCAGTCGCTGCGCGTGCGACAGCCGCGTTGGGCCAAGGCCATCATCGAGTATCCGCGCATCCTGCAAGGTTGGCGGATGTTCGCCAGCGAGCCGTCGCGACACGACTCGATGATCTACGTCGATGCCACGACGGCCGCGGGCGCCCGCGTGGATCCGTATAACGAAGTGGCCAGCGACGTGGCGTTTCCGGCCGGCGGTGTCGTCCCCACGCACCTGGGTCAAAGCCAGTTCTTCACGATGTATTCGGACCGCATTGCCAACGCGGGCTACGCGGCCTACCGCCAGGCTTTCACGGAGTGGCTGCTCGACTACCCGAAGCGCACGGGAAGAAAAGCGGACTGTTTGCTGCGCTACGAGGTCTACTTCGTGAGCGACGAGAGCCCGCCGCCGGGGAGCAAGCTATCCCCCAAGCCGGTCAAGAAGGAGCGCTTCATGTCCTACAGCGCCCCGCCTGACAGTCCGTGTCGCTCCGAGCGCGGCAAGGATGCCGGGCGTTCCGCCGTTTCCGGACTCTAGACCGGCCTGCCCAGGGGAATATTGTCGACCTGGCTGGCGTAAGACGCAAGCCAAGCAATCCATCAGCCTGGTGTCGGAGTAGGGTCATGCGCGACCTCGTGAAAAAAGTGGGCTCACTCGTGCTCGGAGCTTCAGCGCTGTCGCTGCTCCTCGTCAACGCGGCCTTGACCCATGGTTGCGGTGGAGCGAGGCGCGATGCTCCCGCGACTCAGGCCGGTGCGCCGCCGCCAGCGACGCCGGAGCAGCCGCCCGGCGCCGAGCAGCCACCCGGCGCCGAGCCGGCGAGCGCCGCCGCGCCGACACCTTCTGCCAGCGCAGACGCAACCGCCAGCGCCGGTGAAGACGACTGCGAGGAGGAGGCGCCGTACATGTACGCCACCAAGGCGCCGGTCATGCCCATGCGCCGCTGCGGGAAGAAGTCGACGCCGAACGCCAAGCAAACCACGCAACCACCAGCGCCGAGCAACGCGCAGCAGCAGGCACCCTGATGCTGTGGCGGATAGCCGGTACCCTGCTCACGTTCGCTTGCCTGGCCGTGGTCTACGGCGCGCTCGAGCGCGCCTTCCCGGCACGGGCGCCGCGGCGCTGGCGTGACGCGGATTTCCTGACGGACGGCTGCTTCTTTCTCGGCCAGTACCTGATCTGGAGCACCCTGGCGGTGGGGCTGCTCTCGGCATTTCACGGCGTCCTGAACGCGCACACGCCGCTCGCGTTGCGCGGTAGTGCGGCGGCTCTTCCGGTGTGGCTTCTGGCAGGGCTCGCGGTCTTGCTCGGTGATGTCCTGGTGTACTGGTTTCACCGGGCGTGTCACAAGTTCGATTTCCTGTGGCGCTTCCATGCCGTGCATCACAGCTCGGAGCGTCTGGATTGGTTGGCCGCGCACCGCGAGCACCCGGTCGACGGCCTGCTCACTCAGCTGGCGCAGAACCTACCGGCGATGCTGCTGGGTTTACCTTTCGAGGTGCTCGCGGTGCTCATCGCATTCCGAGGCGCGTGGTCGATCTTGATCCACTCCAATGTGGCGCTGCCGCTCGGACCCCTGCGCTTCGTGCTGGGCGCTCCAGAGCTGCATCACTTCCACCACGCCCGAGTGGAGCGCACGGCTCATAACTTCGCCAATCTGGCGCCCTGGCTGGACGTGGTTTTCCGCACCTACCATCGCCCGGTCGGCTCGGAAACCTACGAGCTCGGCTTGATCGACGCCTGGCCCAAGGGCTACGTGGCGCAGCTGCTGCGACCGTTTCATTCAAGGCGCGCAGCGCCAGAGCAGAAGGGCGTCGCGCCCCGTCACAGCGCGCAATCGTCGGAATCACTACCGGCAGGGCAGCCCCAGGGCTGCTCATTTTCGATGCAGTGATCGTCGTGCAGCCAGAAGTCGGGGCAGTACCCGCAGTCGTACCAGTCCGAGCTCTCGTCGCACTCCCCGCCCATCGACTTTTCCTCGCACGTGCCGTTGTGCGGCGTGCCGCAGCAATCCTCGCTGTCCGTGCCGGCGGGGCAGGAGCCGCCTAGCTCGATCTCGTCGCAGTAGCCGTCGTCGATCCACTCCGGCGGGCAGTAACCACAATCCAAGAAGTCGGAGAAGGCGGGGCATTCTCCTTCCGCGGACGGCTCTTCACAAATGTCGTCGTCCCAGGTGGCGCAGCAGTCGTCCGGGTCGGTGTTGTGGGGGCACGAGCCGCCTTGTTGCACCTCGTCGCAGAAACCGTCGCCCACCCAGCCGGGAAAGCAATAGCCGCAATCGTACCAATCGCTATTGGAAGTGCACGGCCCACCGGCGCTCATTTCGTCGCACACGCCATCGCCGCATACACGCAGTGGCTTCCCAGCCTGGGACCGAAGGACGCGACGTGGGCGCTGATTCAGGCCTGGACCATGTCGCCCAATCACGTGTTCCGGATCGAGCTCGGTGATCGCAAGCTCGGCAAGGTGGATCTCACTCAGTACGAGATCGCCTCCGAGATCTCGTTCTTGTTCGCCGATACCGCTCCGGACGACCACGATGGGGCACCCTTCGTCGTGATGCGCCCCTCGCTTCTCTCGCGGTTGTTCAGATAGCGCGTACGGACGCACGCTCACGCCGGAGCCACGGCTTCGTGAGCTTGGCCAGCTTCTTGTTGACGGCCTCTCTGTCGAACTTCTCTGGGTCATACTTGTGGCCAGCCCAGGTGCGCATCTCGCGGTACTCCGGGTGACGGGGGTCTGCCAGGATCGCGACCATGCTCGCGTAGCCCGAGACACCTCCACAGTCCTCCGCCGGGCACGCACGCGCGCCCCCGGTACAGACGAAAACGTCCCGAGTTCCATCTGCGACGCGGTTCAAGACGATGTCGTGTTCCCAGTCATCGCCGAAGTCATAGCGGTAAAGCAGGCTCGAACCTGGGTCGGCAACGGCGCCGAGCGGCGCGGCGTTCTCGTCGACGCTGAAGATCTCATCCTCGACGTCAGTCATGCCAAAGCGGATACCGCGTGCGACGAAGTCGTGTAGGTGAGAATTCGTCCACCCGAATGCGATCTGCAGCACGTCATGGAGCCGCCCAAGGCTCAGCTCGGCAGGCACCCGAACCCTGCGCCAGATGCGCGGCTCGATGTCCCGAATGCTGACCTCGAGCTCGCACACGTCGGTGTAGTCGAAGAACGTCGGCTTGAACATGCGACAGCGATAGTCGAGCCACCCGCAAGGCGCCAGCGGCTGGGTGGCTGCACCGGGAACTGCACGATATCGCGCGCTGGGGCTGCCGGGTCGAACAGCAGCGCAACTTGCCGGGGCAAGGCACGTGGCTCGGCCCCAGCGAATACCGCTTGCCTCGCGGGATCGGCGGTGCATCCCGCCCGCAAGCGGCCTGCCGTGGAGCCGTGTCTGGTTGACTGGGTGGGGCTGGGTTAAAGGAAATCGGCTCGAACGCGGACGAAAAAGAGCGTAGACTTGGAAGCGGGGCGCAGTGACGGTGGGCGCGCAGACTTGGAAGCGGGGCGCAGTGACGGTGGGATGGAGTGCCACCGCCGCTACTGGCTTCAGCAGGCCTGCGAGAAAGGTCTCAAGGCACTGGCGCTGGTGATCTGGAAAGGCCCGGCAGCGGATGAGGGCATGTTGAGGGGCTCCTACCTTCACAGGCACTCGCCGCTCAAGCAGCTGGCGCTCGAGGTGAACGCAAATCCAGCTTCGCCCAAGTCCTTGCGGTTGCTCCTGCGGCAGATTGAGACCGAGCTGGGCAAGCTCGATGGCGAGGGCCTACTCAGGAAGCTCGATGCCACGACGCCCACCACGGATCCTGGTGAACCCCTTCCCTGACTCACCCCGGCGCTGCCAAGCGCGGAACGTGCTCCAGCAGGTGCGCGCAGAATTTGATGAGCTTGGGCGGAACGGGTTTGGAGGGGGGGTGGACGAGGTAGGCGGTGCCGCCGGGGGCGCGGTGGTCGGGGAGGATGCGGGTGATGCGGCCGGCGTCGAGGTCGGGCCGGGCGAGGAACCAGGGTAGGAGGCCGATGCCGACGCCGGCGGCGATCGCTTCGCGCAGGAAGAAGAAGTCGTTGCTGGTGGCGCGGGCTTGGACGGGGACCTTGACGATGCCTTTCGGGCCTTCGAGCGCGAGTTTGTTGCCGCCGGGATAGAAGAGGACATGGTCGTGCTTGGCTAGATCGCTCGGGTGTTTCGGGAGGTCGCGGCCCGCCGCGTAGGCGGTCCCGGCGTAGAGGGCGAGGTTCATGCGGGTGAGCTTCTTGGCGATGAGTGTCGACGACGGTAGGCGTCCGAGTGTCAGGCGAACTGCGAGATCGACGCCTTCGCGCGCGAGGTCGACAACGCGGAGTGTGTGCTCGATTTCGATGCGTACTCGCGGGTAGCGCGAGAGGAAGGCTGGCAAGAGCGGTGCGATCAGGTGCGTGCCGACGTCGGCAGGGGCAGTGACGCGCAGCAGGCCGTAGACCTCGCTCGATTCACAGCCGACCGCAGAGGTGACGTCCCGCAGAGCGGCGACGTGGGGCGCCGCGAGGTTGGCGAGCACCCGGCCTGGCTCGGTGAGGGCCTGTCCGCGTGCCATGCGCCGCACGAGGGACACGCCCAGGTCTCCTTCGATGCGGGCGATAGCTCGGCCCACCGTGGATTTGGGCACGCCGAGGCGCTGGGCTGCGGCGCTGAGCGAGCCCGATTCCGCGACGGTTACGAGCACGGCGAGCTCGTCGAAGCGCGTTCGCTGGAGCTGTTCGGACAGGTCTCGGTTTGGTTGCATTAATGCAACCCAATGTCACTGAATTGTAGTCTTCGCAACCCAGCACAAAACGCTCAGATTGAGCGGATGAGCAATACCCAACGTGTCCAATATTTCGGCAAGATGGACAGCAAGGCGTACCAGCTCGGCCCTCTGAAGCTTGCCTTCAAGCGGAGCGACGGCGCCGACGAGGGTGAGGGCTCGTATAGCGTGATCGAGTCGCTCGAACAGCCAGGGGCCAATGTCGCCCTGCACCGACACCCGGCCTGGCAGGAGACGTTCATCGTCCTCGAAGGGCGCTTCGACTTCCAGGCCGCGGGCGAGCATCACTCGCTCGGGCCGGGAGAGATGCTCGTCATTCCGCGAGGTGCGCCCCACGGCTTCGCTTGCACCTCGTCCGAGGCCGGCCGCCTGCTCACGATCAGCTCCCCCGCGCGTGTCTTCGAGGCGTTCGTCCTAGACACGAGCGCAGCCAACAGCGATCCAGCCGTCGACGTTCGTGCCGTCTTCGAACACCACGGCCTCGAGCTCCTCTAAGCGACGCTCTCGCGCGTGGTCAGAGACCTGCCCGTCAATGGCTCGCGTAGAGGAGCTGCGCGACCGCGATGAAGTGGTAGGCCCAGCCCGCCGCGCACGCGACGAGCGCGGCCGGCACGAGCACCCGCGCGAAGAACAGCTCCGCGCGCTTCCACCGGCTCTGCGCGACGTCGAGCTCCGTCCGCGCCGCGCGCAGCACCTGCGCCGCGAGCACCGGATCGATCGGCTCGCTCGGGAGCGCGGCCAGGATCGCCACCGCGCCATCGTCTCCTTCCCGCTCCGCGCCGGCGTGACGCTTCTGGTCTTCGAGTTGTCTCATGAGGCGCTCCTTACTCGGCGGCCGGTCGACTTAGCTTTTCCCTGCGTGGCGGCGTCCGCAAGCTCCATGCGCGCGCGCCGCAGCCGCTGCCGCACGGCCTCCGGCGAGAGCCCCAGCACCGCGCCGGCCTGCGCCGCGTCGAGCCCCTCCCCCACGACGAGAAGCAGCACCTCGCGGTGCGCGTTCGAGAGCTGCGCGAACGCGGCCTCCGCGCGCGCCGCCGCCGCCCGCGCCTCGGCTAGCTGGTCGGGCGCGAGCGCGAGCTCGGCCGGCGCGCTGCCGAGCTCGAACAGGCGCGCGATGTCGAGCACCGCCCACCTCCTGTAGCTGCGGTAGCGGTTGCGCGCGACGGTGAAAAGCCACGCGCGCAGGTCCGTGTCGTCTCGCAACCTCCCTACCCCGCGCGCCACCGCGAGCCACGTCTCCTGGAACAGGTCCTCGGCGAGGTGCCGGCGGCCCGACAGGCGCAGCAAGAAGGACCATATCCGCTCGTGGTACCGAGCGTAGACGTCGGCCAGCGCGCGGCCGTCACCGCCACGCAACCGTTCCACGAGCAGGGCCTCGTCCGCGTCCACGATCCCAGAGAGCGCACGAGCCCGGGAGGCGTGACAATCATTTTCTTCGTCACGCCCGGCGCCGCCGCGCGCTCTGTGTTGCAAAGGCCAAGGAGACGGCGATGATTGAAATTTTCAGAGACGGCGGCTGGGGAATGTGGGCCATCCTGTTCGTGGGCATCCTCCTGATCGTGGACGCGGCGCGCTTCGCGCACAAACCCGACCCGAAGCGCCTCGGCTTCCTGGGGATGCTGGCGCTTTCCACCGTCTCCGCGAGCGTGTGCACGACGCTGATGGACGTCGGCAAGGTGTTCAGCGTGCTCGCCCGCGAGGATGAGGTCCCGGACGGTCAGATTGTCCGCATCTTCTTCCAGGGGATGAAGGAGTGCATGTCGCCGGGGATGTTCGGCGCGGTGATCCTCACGATCACCGCGCTCCTGATCGCGGTGGGGATGTTGCGGCAGGCGCGCGCCGCGGAAGCGTGAGCGATCGGTCAGCGGCCAGGCACGTGACCCTCGCGGCGTCTGCCCTGGGCTACCGTTGGGCATCGTCTATCTCGATCGCAAGTTGCCGTTCGATCCGCTGCCGCTCGGGCGCTTCCGGCTCGATGGCAGTTGGCTCAACCGCGAGGTGACGATCAGCGGCTGGGGCGCGAACGTCGCCACTGGACCGACCACCGGCACTGGCGGCCGCGAGCAACGCACCGGCCGCAGCCGCC
>DATEDZ010000103.1:0-6999 GCA_035281385.1 Polyangiaceae bacterium | reverse complement strand
GACGAGCCACGGATTCGTTCGCCTCGGTCATGCTCTGCGCCTCTCACGCAGGTGGTACGCCACTCCGCCATAAAGGAGCTAGTACAGCACGAGGCCGTAGTCGCCGGTGATGCGGTAGCCGATGCCGCGGTAGGCGGCTTGGGCGGCCAGGTTCTGTTCGGAAGTGAAGAGCACCGAGCGCATGGCGCCGTGGTCGCGTGCCAGTTTGAGCGAGCCGGCGACGGCGGCGCGCGCGTAGCTGCGACTGCGCAGTCGCGGAGGTGTGTAGACGCCGCCGACCTGCACGATGCCACGCGCCTCCGCGTTGAAACCGGTCATCGACACGATTTCGCCACCGAGCGTGAGCACCCACAGCGCTCCGCGACTCAGCCAGCCCTCCATCGTGGAGCGGCATCCCTGCTCCAGCGACGCGTCATGGGTCCCACCTAGCGATTCGACCATGTAGCCGATGCGCCACTCGAGCAGTGGGCCCAGCGCTTCCGTCAAAGTCGGGACGCGCAGCGCCACGTCCGGTCGCGAGAGCAGCGGCGGCTCTATCAGGTCGCCGAGAGACAGCCTCATCAGCACCTCCCGACCGTCGTGCGCGGCTTTCACCTGCTCGAGGCCCAGCGCCTTGCGAGCGCGGCACACCAGCGCCCAGGGCCCAACCAATCCCTTCACGGCTCCCGGAGCACGCAACCGCCTCGACCGCGGCTTCCTCCACCCCCACGTCACCCTGGACCATCACATTGCAGTTCCAAGCGTGACCGGCGACCGCGGTGATGGCGCCAGAATCCGAGAAGTGCGCCACATACGTCCCTTGTAGCGGCTCACCATGGTCAACGAGCCCGGCCCTCTCGATATTCGCGAAGAAAAAGAGACTCGTGTCCACGTACTGCTCGAGAAACTCGAACAGCCGCGCCTCGTCACCCGGCACCAGTACCCGTAGCCCAGCCATAAGAGCGGCGAAGCCTAGCAGGGGCCGTTACCAATTCCAGAGGTAGCCGGCCGCTGCCATGAACGCGCGGACTACTTGGCGGGCGGCGCGGCGGGCGCGGCGGGTGCCGGAGCGGCGGCTTTCGGATCCGCCGGCTTGGCTGGCGGCGCAGGTGTCGCAGCCTTCGGGTCCGCGGGTTTGGCGGGCGTGGCAGCCTTCGGGTCCGCGGGTTTGGCGGCGGTCGCTGCGGGCAACGCGACCTCGTAAACCTCGACCGCATCTTCCATGAATCGCGGCACCAGAATCCGATGGCGCTTGCTGTCCCAACCAAAGTCGGCCGGACCTTTTACGTTTTGCACGACTGGCTCGAAGCTGCCGCCGAGCTTGCCCTTGTAGATGGTGCTCGCGCCCCAGCTCGAGCATAGGACGGTGTCGCCCACGACGAGCAAGCCGTCCAGGCCGCCCCTTGGGAGCTTGGTCACGTCTTCCTTCTTGCCGTCGTCGCTCAATCGGAACAGCTCGTCGGATTGAAGGGTGTTGACGAGCAGATCCTTGCCGCTGAAGAACAGGCCGTTCGGACCGCCTAGCTCCTTCATCTTGGCGACGACCTTCACCTTGCCGTTCTTGTCGATGGCCAGGACCTGGTCGCCGTTATTCGATTCGAAACCCTTGTCCGTCACCTTGACCGACGAATCCGACACGAAGACACGCCCATCAGGGCCGAGCACCATGTCGTTGGCGAAGGTCGCACCAGGTAGCGCGATGTCACCCTTGTACGCCAGCGTCTTCAGATCGAACTTGCGCACGACCGAGATGTCGCTGACCCACAGCTCGCCACGCACGATCGCCGAGCCCTTCGGCGCATCGAGCTTGGCGCCCTTCTCGCCCCCGGCGATCAATTTGGGCGTCTTGATGGTGCCGTCCGGCGACAGCTCGGAGATGAAGCCGTTGTTGTCCCCCGCTCCGTCAGGCTTACCGTTGATGTTCGTTACCAAGTAACGATCCCCGACTGGGTCGTACAGCACGCTCTCGGGCGTCGCGAACGCGCCCTTGTAGGTCACGACGGGCGCCGGTGTCGGCGCAGGCGGCGGCTTGGTGGCCTCCTGCAGCGAAGGCGCGGGCGCAGGTGCAGGTGCGCTGGCTGCCGGCATCGTGTCCACCTGAACCGGAGCAACCGCCGGCGCTGGCCCTGGCTGCGCGACCTCGGGACTGGGCGCCGGCGAGCAACCAGCAGCAATCGCGGCGAGCGCGATGAGCGACGTGCGAACGTTCATGTGAGGCTCCTTCCTCGGTGGGAGGCGGAGCTTACATCAAGCGCCCGCGTCCGGAAGCCCGCTAAACCCGCGGCAGACGCGGCGAGCGTGGCAGAATCGGCCGTTCGGCGGCCACACGCGTTGGTGCTTCGCTGTCACACCAAACTTCTTCAGCGGGCGCAGCCTTCGAAGCGACGGCCCCGAGCCGCGCTGCAGCGATGCGCGCCGCGCTGGCCGCCTGCTCGGCGACGCGCTCAGTCGGGATCTCGGATCCCACATCCAGCTTCTTGGCTTGGCGCCTCGGAGCTCGCGTCATGCTCCCTGAAACGGCCCGGCAGTGCTCACCTTTAGCGAGGCTGCAAATGGCTGTCTTCGCTCGCGATTTCGGCCAGCGCGGGCCTTGGGGGCGCGACGGCTCCCGCAGAAGTTGTAGCATTCATGCGTGCTTGGCTTTCGGGCTTGGGTCGCTGCGGGACTGATGTGCGCGCTCACGGGCTGCTCCGAGGACGAGCCCGAATTCGTTCCGGCGTCGCTGCCCGAGTGCCCGGACCACGACTACAGCACGTGCGACATACGCGCAGTGTCGTGTCAAAAGCGTCTGCTGGCACTGACCGTGTGCGTCTACGGAACCGAGAGCATCCCCAGCGTGCCCGTGCAGCTGATCAGCGAACAGGAGCTCCGCGATGCGCTGGAAGCGGAGCTGGCCGACGAGCAGGCCATGTTGACCGAGGATAACGTCGTGGCCACCGACTTGATGGAAAGCGCGCTGGTGGATCTGAGGCTCACCAAAGTCGGAGGCCTGTCCGGCGAGGCCATAATCGACGACTACGTCGCGACACTGGCTGGCGTTTATCTCGACCCGGAAAACGGAGTCGTGCTGATCGATCACGGGCGTCCCCAGAATGATCCCGAAGCCAACGCGCTGCTGGTGCACGAGCTGGTGCACGCCCTACAAGACGCCGACTACGACCTCCAGACCTGGGTGGAGCCGTTCCTGTCTTCGACCGACTCCTTGCTGGCGGCACGATCGGTCACAGAAGGTCAGGCCACCTACTACGGGTTTCGCGTCGGTCTGGCGATGCTCGGTCACGCAACGGACGCGATCGACTACGAGCAAACGCTGCTGAACTTGACGCGCGATCTCGACGCCGTCGCTCGGGAGGACCCCTCGCCCTACACGCGCAGTGCCGCGACCTTTCCGTACGGCTACGGCGGGCTCAGCGCCTACAGGGCGTGGCTCAGCGAGGGCCAGGGCTACGAGCGCGCGCTCATCGAGACCCCACCGCTCTCGACGCAAGAGGTGCTGCACGCGGCCCTCCCCGACGCCAAGCCCGAAGTCGAGCGGGTGGAGCTCACCGCGCCAGCCCACACCGGCGACTACGCGCTGCTCGACGAGGATGTGCTCGGCGGCTGGCTGCTCGGCGTGATGCTGACCAAACACGGCGTCATCGCAGCTACCGCAGAGAGTCTGTCCGCGACGTGGTCCGGGGATCATTTGTGGCTCTACCGCGACTCCGCGGACAACCGCGGCTGGCTTTGGGAGCTGCAGCTCGGCGATGAAAGCGCCGCGGCCGAGGTGATGGGGGCGCTCAACGGCGAGCTGCCCGACACCGTCCACCTCGAGCACAGCGGGGTGCGGCTATTCATCGCTTCGGGCAGCGACGGGGCGCCGCAGGAGCTGCTCGACGCCGGCAGCGCCTTTTTGGCAGGCGAGTAAGCTCAGGCGGCCACGAGGCGGATCTTGTCGGTCTGCCCGGCGCGATAGAAGCGGCGTAGCGCCGCGTGCGTGGCGAGCGGCCCGAAAGCCAGCAAACGCCGCACGAAGCGCGCTGCCAGATCGTTCGCGGTACGGTAGCGATCACCGAGCTCCGTCCCCGCATCGTGCAAGTAGCGCACGTTCTCGTACAGCCTGGCGTGCACTTCGAAGGCCTCGAGCCGGTCGTACGGCAGCTGCTCCAGCACCAACAGCACGAATTTGTCGACCTCCGCCTGCAGCTCGAGCTCCAGCTGCGTCGCCGGCAGCTCCTGCCGCGCCCGATTCGCCACGTACACGAAGTGGCTCACGCCCTCGACCAACTGCAAGAAGTGGTCGTGAGCATTCGCGGCCGCGCGCGGCACCACCAGCGCCATTTCCAGCTCTCCGCCACACTCGCGCAGCAATAGCGACTCCCGCCCCTCGCGCTGAGACACTTCTCGTACGAACCCCCGCACGTCGGGCGTCTCTTCCAGATGATAGAACCGCTCCAGCCGCCGCTGCAGCCGGCGCAGCGTCGCGAGGCGCTCGGTCAGTGCAAGCCTCCCGTGCCGCGCACCGGCGAAAGCCCGCGCCGCAACAGCTCACTGCCCAGCTCCTGCGAGCCCGTCTTCAGCCAGCGCTCGTACAGCTTGAGCAACCCCAGGGCGGAAGGCGCCGCCGCGAGCGACAGCTTCTCTGCTACCGCATTCAGCAGCTGCGCAAACTGCGCGAAGTTCTCGGCGAGCTCGAAGAACAAATCCGGCGCATTGTCACTGGGGGCGCCGCGCAGCATGCGCCCCGCGCCGTCGTAAGCGCGCGCCCCGAGCGAGGTCACGTAGCGCACCTCCACGCCGCGCGTCTCCAGGTGCTGCGCAAAAAAGCCACTCACGTACAGCACGCCATCGCCCAGCGCGCGCAGCCGCTCGAAGCGCTCCTGCCCCGGCGCATTGAGCGCCTCATCGAGCAGCAGCGTCAGCGGCCGCTCCAGCGTCTCGCTCGACCGCGCGTCCGGCCGCGCATACTCGGTGAGCAGCGACACCAAGTAGATCTCGGCCGCCTCCGTCGCGGCCACTTGCTTCCGTCGCATCGCGTCGTCCACCACGTCGTGGAAGAAGCCCTCCAGATTGCCGGAAAGGTCGAGTCGCGAACGCATACGCTCATTCATGCAAACCTCCGTCCATCCCCAGCCCGCCACACCACCCCTCCACCCCCACCCTCAAAACTCGACTTCCCTCCACCCTCAAAGCTCGACTTCCCTCCACCCTCAAAGCTTCGACTTCCCTCCACCCTCAAAACTCGACTTCCATTTGTAATCCAAGAAGCCGCATACAAACCCCGTGTATCGCCGGTCGCCCCCCGCGCGAGCTGCACTTGGATTCCAATTGGAACCCAAGATCGCGGATCGGAAAGGTCACCTGCGAGCCGAAACGAGGCGCCGGCGTTGCGGCCCACCTTTTCCGCGACACCGGTCCCGCGCTTCCCGTCCGCGTTGGGCGCTCGGCATTCGCGTTGTCGCACTTGCTCTAAGCGTAGCGGCTTAGCGGCCTCGTGGCCTAGACAAGCGCGCAGGTACTCGGCGGATTTTCAGCAGTCTCTGACGCCGGCTGCCAAGTCGGCCCCTTGACACCCCACCGCGGATGCTTAATCTCGCCCCCACCGTTGTTGTTAGCACTCGAACCCGTTGAGTGCTAACTGCGGGAATACCAAGAGTTACCGCAGGTTATCTGGCCGGCAACTGACCGAGGGAGCCCAAACCCCTCCAAACAGCTGCCTCCAGAGACCCGCAAAACCCAAGAACAACCCTCGAGGGAAGAAGACAGATGGCAACGAAAATCCGACCGCTCCAGGACCGCGTGATCGTCAAGCGCGTCAAAGAAGAAGAGAAGACCAAGGGGGGCATCATCATCCCCGACTCCGCCAAGGAGAAGCCGGTCGAGGGCGAAGTGATCGCCGTCGGCAACGGCAAGGTTCAAGAAGACGGCACCGTGCGCAAGCTCGACGTAAAGGCGGGCGACCGCATTCTATTCGGCAAGTACGCCGGCACGGAAGTGAAGCTGGATGGCGAAGAGCACCTCATCCTGCGTGAGGACGACATCCTGGGCGTTATCGAGAAGTGATTTGAGGAGAACAGAGAACCATGTCCGCTAAAGAAATCGTTTACGAAGAGTCGGCACGCAACCTCATCCTCAGCGGCGTCAACGCGCTCGCGAACGCGGTGAAGGTCACGCTCGGCCCCAAGGGTCGCAACGTCGTGATCGAGAAAAGCTTCGGCGCCCCCACGGTCACCAAGGACGGCGTCACCGTCGCCAAGGAAATCGAGCTCGAGAACAAGTTCGAGAACATGGGCGCACAGATGGTGCGCGAAGTGGCGTCGAAGACCAGCGACATCGCGGGCGACGGCACCACCACCGCCACCGTGCTCGCTCAGGCCATTTTCCGCGAGGGCAGCAAGCTCGTCGCGGCCGGCCACAACCCGATGGAAATCAAGCGCGGCATCGACAAAGGCGTCGACGCGATCGTCGCCGAGCTGAAGAAGATGGCCAAGTCGACCAAGGATCCGACCGAGATCGCTCAGGTCGGCACGGTCAGCGCCAACGGCGACGTCACCATCGGCAAGCTGCTCAGCGAGGCCATGGAAAAGGTCGGCAAGGAAGGCGTCATCACCGTCGAAGAGGCGAAGAGCTCGGACACCACGCTCGACGTCGTCGAGGGTATGCAGTTCGACCGCGGCTATCTTTCCCCCTACTTCGTGACGGATCCCGAGCGCATGGAAGTGTCGCTCGAGGACGCCTACATCCTGCTCAGCGAGAAGAAGATCTCGAACATGAAAGATCTTCTCCCCGTGCTCGAGGCGATTGCCCGTCAGCAGAAGCCGCTGCTCATCATCGCCGAGGACATCGAAGGCGAAGCACTCGCGACGCTCGTCGTCAACAAGCTGCGCGGCACGCTCCACGTGTGCGCGGTCAAGGCGCCCGGGTTCGGCGATCGCCGCAAGGCGATGCTGCAGGACATCGCCGTGCTCACCGGCGGGCAGCTGATCGCGCAGGAGCTGGGCATCCGCCTGGAGAACGTCACCATCGAACACCTCGGCCGGG
>DATEDZ010000102.1:0-6972 GCA_035281385.1 Polyangiaceae bacterium | reverse complement strand
TTGAAACCGGTCGAAGTAGCCCTGCAAGCTGAGCTGGTCGCCGAGGCTCACGCTCGGAGTTGCCTGGTCGGTGTAGACGAAGATGCCCGAGTACGGCGCATGGTCGCCGTCCTCCACATAGAATCCCTTGGCGCCCTCGATCCGCAGCGCCGTGACTCGCGCGGTGCTGACCAGGACCGCGCTCTTGAGCGGCAGGCGCGCTTTAGGTGCGCGCAGGCTCGCGATGCTGAGCGGGCACGGCGCAAGCCCGGAATTAGCCAGCGGGCAGGCGTCGCAAGCATCGCCGCGACCATCCTGGTCGACATCGTCTTGCTCCGGATCCGCGACGCGAGGACACAGGTCGAGGACGTCGCTGACGCCGTCGGCGTCCGCATCCTGCTCCCGCGGATCGGGCAGCGCCGGCGGCACTTCGCAGCTGGTTTCGCCGGCCGGGCACTCCTGCTCGAGCGCGGCATCGCAGCTCGGCTCGTTGTCCGGCGGCCCGCACGAAAAAAGCGGGTAGACGGCCTCGCCGGCGCCGCGGATGTCGGCCAGCGTCAGGCCCGTTTCCGCGGCACAAACGCGCTTGTCCCTGCCGCACACGCCCAGCGCCTCGCAATCCACGACGTCGAACGCGCTCACCAGCTGCTCATCACCGTACAGCGGGCGGCCCTGTCGGAGCACCAGCTTCACGTCGGCAGGGCCCGCCTGAGTGACGCTGGCATACGGATCGCTGCTGGTAGCCGCGAACATCGCTACGTCCCCGACCAGGCCCGGGCGCAGCTCACCGAGCTGCCGCTCGAGCCTCAGCGCCCACGCCGGGTGCTCGGTCACCATGCGCCATAGCTCGAAGCTGCCGAAGTAGCCGCCCAGTACCGCGTCGTCGTAGCGGTGGGCGCAGTCGAGCTCGCGCAGCAGATTCATCGAGCCGCTCGCCAGCCAGTCGGTGCCGAGCGCGATACGCACCCCCAGGCTCCCGAGCAGCGCTACCGGCGCGGTGCTGCCGTAGAGGTCCAGGTTCGAGCGCGGCGACCAGACCACACTCGTCCCGCGCCGAGCGAGCTCCGTCGCATCGGCTCGCGAAAGGGCCATGGCATGGATCACCGCGCTGTTCTCGCCCAATAAATCCAGGCTACCGAGCGCGCAGCGAAGCTCGTCCTGGGCGCGCTGGCTCGTGCCTTCCCCGATGTGCGGGACGTAAGCATGCGCAGCAGCGGCGCTAGCCGCGGTGTCCGGATTGTCGCCGAATAGGCAGGCGGCGCTGTCGAGCGCAGCGTTGGCGTCGTCCAGCGGAAAGGGCTCGGTTCGGATCTCTCCCGGGAGCAGGCGTTCGGTGAGCCCCGGCATGTCCAGATTGCGCAGCAGCCCGCGCCGGCCACCGGCTCCCACGATGGATGTGGCGCCACCGAGCAGCATGCGTAGCTCTTGCGCGAGCACCTGGGCGGAACTGGCGCCACTCGAAAAGGGCAGCGGCTCATGACCGTTTTCCCCCAGGCGCCAGTCGTTTCTGTGCTGGTACCGCTCGCCCGGGTGCGCGAGCGGCGCGGTACCCGAGTACGCCAAATGATCGTGCAGGTTGATGAGGCCAGGGCTCACCACCAGATCCGGGCAGTCGATGACCAGCGCGCCCTGCGCGTCACCGCAGTCGCAGGCTGCGCAGCGGATGCTGCCGTCGGCCGCGATGTCGAGCACTCCGCGCTCTCGAGTGACCAGCGGCTCGAGCAACGTGCCGATCAACCGCACGCCCTTGGACGCATCCCCGCTCAGGCTGCAGCTCTCAGGTATCTCTCGCTCTTCGCAGCTCACGAGCGCTGGGTCGCGCGGCTGCGGCTCACCCGCGCCGCCGCTGCCCCCGGCCGGCCCCGCTCCGCCCGCTTTGCCCACACCGCCGCCGGCCTCACCAGCCTGAGCCGGCTCGTGCGGCGTCGCCGGCGCGCCGCCTTGGTCGCCCCCAGCAGCCCCGGCCAGCGCGTCGCCCTGGCCGACCACCACGCGCTCCCGGCAAGCGAAAAATGCCAGGAGCGCCACGATCGGCAGGCGAGCCAAGCGGCCGAATACCGCAGCTCGCCGGCTCGCTCGCAAGCCCTCGGGTGGCGCGCTAGAAGAGCCGGCCATGCAGGCCCTGGTCTGGGAGAGTCTCGTGCTCGGCGTCATTCAGGGGCTCACCGAGTTTCTGCCGATCTCGAGCGACGGGCACCTGGCGCTCACCGAGATGCTCTTCGACTTCTCGCACAAGGGTTTGGCGCTCAACGTGATGCTGCACGTCGGCACCCTCGTGGCTACCCTGGTCATGCTCTGGTCGCGCGTGCGACCGGCGCTCTTCGATGGCGTCGCCGCCTGCGTCAAGCCTGCACTTTTTAGCACGGCTGCCGGTGCCCGCGACGCGCTGGTGGTGATCCTGGCCACCATCCCCACGGCCCTGCTCGGCTTCGGGTTACGCAACGCGGTGGAGCGCTGGACCGAGTCGCCGCTGGCGGTCGGCCTGGGATTCTTGGCGACGAGCGTCGTGCTGATCGCTTCGCGCTTTGCCAAGGACGGCAAGGACGAGCAGCCGGGCGTCGTGGGCGCGCTCTTGATCGGCCTGGCACAGGGGCTGGCGGTGCTGCCCGGTCTGTCGCGCAGCGCATCCACCATCACCATGGCGTTGTTTCTCGGCGTGAAGCCGCAGCGCGCGTTCGAGCTTTCGATGCTCATGTCACTGCCGGCCGTGCTCGGCGCCACGTTGCTCGAAGCGCCCAAGGCCTTTGCCGACTCCAAGCTGCTGCTGCCCGCCGCGCTGGGCGCGGTCGTTTCCTTCGTGGTGGGCCTGGCGGCACTCGGACTGTTGCGGCGCATCGTGGTGGCGGGACGCTTCTCCTGGTTTGCGATTTGGGTCATTCCGGTGGCACTGGCGACGCTGGCCATGGCCAAGGCTTGGCCCCACGGCTGAGGCTCGCGGCCCTTTTTGCCTCCTATCGGCCAGCGCCCGCGACGGTTGCGCGCGCGGTAGCGCAAGTTATGCTCGCGCCGCGTCCCATGTCTCGAAGCCACGTCTACACTTTGGTGCTCGCAGGCGGCAGCGGCACACGTTTTTGGCCGGCGTCGCGCAAAACGCGGCCCAAGCAGGTGCTGGGCATGGGGCCCGACCCGAGTCGGTCGCTCATCGCCCACACGTTGCGTCGCATCGAAAGCTTGTGCCCTCGCGATCAGATGATCGTCGCGACCGGTGAAGCGTTGCTCGGCGTCACGCGCGAAGCGCTGCCGGACCTCGCGCCCGAAGCGCTGCTGGCTGAGCCCATGGCGCGCAACACTGCGCCCTGCATCGCCTGGGGCGCGCAGATCATCGCGCGGCGCGATCCCGAGGCCGTGGTCATGGTGCTGCCGAGCGATCACCACATCGAGAACGAGCCGGAGCTCGTGCGCGTGCTGGGGCTCGCTCTCGATACTGCCGCTCAGGGTACGATCACCACCGTCGGTATCAAGCCCTCGCGCCCCGAGACTGGCTACGGCTATATCGAGGCGGAGCAGCCTCACGCTCCCGGAGTCTTGGCGGTGACCCGCTTCGTGGAAAAGCCCGATCTCGAGCGCGCCAAGGCCTACGTGCAGAGCGGCAAGCACTACTGGAACAGCGGCATGTTCTTCTTCCGCGCGACCGACATGCTGCGCGCGGTCGAGCAGCACCTGCCCGAGGTGCATCGCGCGCTCGAGACCATGGCGCAGGCGCTGGGTAGTGGTGCAGAGGCGGAGCGCCAGGCGACGTGGCGCGCGTTCGAGAGCATGCCCTCGATCAGCATCGACCACGGCATCATGGAAAAGGTGAAGCCACTGGCGGTCGTGCCCGGCGACTTCGGCTGGAGTGATCTCGGCAGCTGGCACACCGTTTGGGAGCTCGGCAAGCGTGACCACGAGGACAACGTCGGTCCGGCCGACTCTCTGTTCGTCGACGCCCATCGCAACCTGATCGAAGATCTTCGCAGCCACAAGAGCCCCCGCACCGTGGCGCTTCTCGGCGTCAGCGATCTGTGCGTGGTCGAGACCGACGATGCGGTCCTGATCGTACCGCGCGAGCGAGCCCAAGACGTGCGGCTGATCGTCGATGAGCTCACGCGTCGCGGAGGGCCAGTCTGAAGCCGGCCAGGGCGCCGTGGGGTCGCCATTCGGCCAGGGCGCTGGCCGCGCTCCTGCTATGCTCGGCCGCGGGTTGCTCCAAGTTTCAAACCGCGCGTGAGTGCGGCAGCTTCGTGACGGCGATTCAGACCTGGAAGGGCGCCGGAGCAGGACCCGCGGCTTCGGCAAACGCCCCCTCGGCTGCAGCAGCCGCCACCGAATCTCGCGTGATGGCTGATCGCTACGACGACCTGGCGAAGCGCATCGACGGTCTCAACCTGACGTCGGACGAGCTCCTGCCGCGTGCTCAGCGCTACCAGAAGTTGGCGCGTGAGGCGGCCGCCGCCCTGCGCGACGTGGCCCAAGCCGTGGAGCAAGGCGATGCCGCGGGCGCGCGAAAACGGCGCGTGGAGTTCGACGACCTGGCGCGCGGTGAGGCCCCGCTGGTCGCCGAGATCAATCGCGTCTGCCGCTGAGCGTGATCGAAGCGCGCGCCACCGGCGCCGGCTAGCGCCCGCGGCGGCCGCTGCCGGCTTTGGGTTTGCGCGCGGGGCGGCGCTCCGATTGGGGCGCGACGCTGGGGGGCACGATCGTCTCCACCCCGCTTTGGGCCTGCAGCTTGCGGATCTCGTCGCGGAGTCGCGCGGCGGTCTCGAATTGCAGGTTTTCTGCGGCGGCGAACATCTCCTGCCGCAACTCTTGCAGCCGCTCGGCCACGTCTTGCGCTGGCTCTGCCTGTCTCGCGCCCTGCTCCTGGCGCTTGCTGCGGTCCGCCGCGGTGCCGCCCACGCCGCGACCCTTGGGCACCGCATAGTAGTCGGTCTGGCCGCTCGCCGGGCTCAGCTGCTCCAAGATGGCGCGCTTGATGGTCGTCGGAGTGATGCCGTGCTTCTCGTTGTACTCCTTTTGCAGCTTGCGGCGTCGATAGGTCTCGCTGATCGCGATCTTCATCGCATCGGTCTCGCGATCCGCATACATGTAGACCTGCCCGTTCACGTTGCGCGCGGCGCGCCCAATCGTCTGGATCAGCGAACGCGGGCTGCGCAAAAATCCTTCTTTGTCCGCATCCAAGATCGCGACCAGACTCACTTCCGGTAGATCGAGGCCCTCGCGCAGCAGGTTGATGCCGATCAATACGTCGAACTCGCCGGCGCGCAAATCCCGTAAGATCTCCACGCGCTCCAAGGTTTCGATGTCCGAGTGCAGGTAGCGCACCCGTACGCCGAGCTCCGTGTAGTAGTCGGTCAGCTCCTCGGCCATGCGCTTGGTCAAGGTGGTGACCAGCACGCGCTCGTCCTTCTTGGATCGCTCACGGATTTCAGCAAGCAGATCATCGACTTGCCCGCCGACCGGCTTCACGAAAATCTCCGGATCCAGTAGCCCCGTCGGGCGGATTACCTGCTCGACCACCACGCCTTCGGACTTTCCGAGCTCATACTCCCCAGGCGTCGCCGACACGAAGATGGTTCGGCGCATGTGCTGCTCGAACTCCTCGAACTTGAGCGGCCGATTGTCGAGCGCGCTCGGCAGCCGGAAGCCGTATTCGACCAGCGTCTCCTTGCGCGAGCGGTCGCCGCGGTACATCGCGGACACCTGCGGCACGGTCTGGTGCGACTCGTCCATCACCAGCAAAAAGTCGTCGGGAAAGTAGTCGATGAGCGTCGGCGGCGGCTCCCCGGGCTTTCGCTGTGACAGGTGCCGCGAGTAGTTCTCGATGCCCTGCACGAAGCCCATCTGCTCCAGCATCTCCAAGTCGTACATGGTGCGCTGCTGGATGCGCTGCTTCTCGAGGAAGCGCCCTTCCCTGTCGTAAAACTCCAGCCGCTCTTTCAGCTCTTCGCGAATCCCCGAGATCGCGCGATCCAGCTGCTGGCGTGGCGTCACGTAGTGCGAGCCAGGGAAAATCGAATAGCGGTCGAGCGAACCGAGCACCTTGCCGCGCAGCGGATCCACCTCATGAATGCCGTCCACCTCGTCACCGAAGAATTCGACGCGGATCGCCAGCGCCTCTTCGTAAACCGGGAAAATTTCGACCACGTCACCGCGCACCCGAAAGGTCCCGCGATGAAAGTCGGTGTCGTTGCGCTCGTATTGGATATCCACGAGCTGGCGCAACAGATTGTCGCGCCGTAGCTCCTCCCCCTTCACGATGTTGATGAGCAGCCCGGAGTAGGTCTCGGCGGAGCCGATGCCGTAGATACAGCTCACGCTGGCGATGATGATCACGTCCGAGCGGCTGAGCAGCGACTGCGTCGCAGCGTGCCGCATGCGATCGATCTGATCGTTGATGATCGCGTCCTTCTCGATGAACGTGTCGGTCGTCGGAATGTAGGCTTCCGGCTGGTAGTAGTCGTAGTAGCTCACGAAGAACGCGACCGCGTTCTCCGGAAACAGGTCGCGCATCTCCGCGTACAGCTGCGCGGCGAGCGTCTTGTTCGGCGCCATGATCAGCGTCGGCTTCTGCAGCTTCTGGATCAGGTTGGCGACCGTGAAGGTCTTGCCGCTACCGGTGATGCCGAGCAGTGTTTGATGGCGAGCCCCCTCCTCGAAGCTCTTGACCAGACTGTCGATCGCGGCCGGCTGGTCCCCCTTCGGAGTGAATTCGCTACGCAGCTTGAACTGCAGGCTCATGGAATCTCCGGGGCGGAAACCCCGTCCTTCAGGTCGGGGAGGAAGCCCCTCCGCGCTGTGCTTGGATGTAGCGTTTGACGGTCTCCAGAGGGGCCCCTCCGCAAGAGACCGCGCAATAGCTGGGCGACCAGAAATGAGCGCCCCAAAGCTTGTTCCGGACTTCTGGAAAACTGGCAGCGCGTAAGCGCCTGGCGCTCACACCCTTGAGCGAATTCACCAGTCTCGAGAGAGACACCTTGGGTGGATAGCCCACGAGCAAATGGACGTGGTCTGCCT
>DATEDZ010000101.1:0-10192 GCA_035281385.1 Polyangiaceae bacterium | reverse complement strand
TTCTCCTGCTCGTTCACGCGGCGATGCACCCTCTGGCCGTCCGCCGTGTACACGTTGTCCGCCCACTCACCCTGCACGTACTCCAGGTAGAGCAAGCGCTCGCAATAGAGCACCTCGTTGATCATGCGAGCCGGCACGAGCTTGCTGTCCGGAGCGTCCGGCCCCCTCACCACGGGCAGCTGACGTGGCAGCGGCTTGGCGCGCGCCGAGGCCGGCTCGACGACGTCGTCCGGCCTCTCCGACGCACTCCCAGCGGAGCCCTTGCCGCCCTCAGTCATGGCGACCTACCTCCGGTCCGCGAAAGGGAAGCCGCCAAATTTGCCTCAGCCGTCGCGCGAGGTATCGTGTAGTGGCGGTCATGGTTCCCCAGCCCGTAGACATCGTTGTAACGCTGGTTCAGCATCACGACGAGCTGCGCGAGCGCGGCGTCGCGTCGCTGGTACTGTTCGGCTCGGTCGCTCGACGCCAAGCCACCGAGACAAGCGACATTGATCTGCTCGTGGACTTCGATCGCCCTGTCGGACTGTTTGCCCCTGCTCGCCTCCAAGCCGTCCTCCAAGTTTGGCTGGGCCGCCGCGTCGATCTGGTGCCGCGAGACTCCCTGCGTCCCGAGCTGCGTGAGCGCGTCCTGACCGAGGGCTTGCGTGCCGCATAGAGCGGTGGCGCAGCGGCTGCCAGAGCATGTGGTAAAATTCATCGATGGCGAGCAGCATGTGAGCCTGCGCCTCGCCGTGCCACACGAATCGCGAAGAACCTCCACTACCGCGTGTACGGCTCGAAATCTTCCAGGGATGCTTCGAAGTCGTCGTGAGCTCGAATGAGACCTTTCGCGAAGCCAAAGCGGCACAGCCCGGTGGGGGCCTCGATGCGAATGAGCCGCGCCACCGGCACCTCGTGATCCGTAAGCACGACCTCCTCGCCCGCCCGCAGCAGCTGCAGCAGCTCCGCGACCAGACCAGCTTGCTCCACTTCGAGCGTGCGCATGAACACATGGTAGTACCTTGCCGGTCGTTCGAAAGCACAATTGGGAACATCAGTCGCGCCACGGCCTCGGACGAGCAGCGGTCCGCACGGGGTGGACCAAGGGCATTACGCGCCGTTCGCAACAGGGTACCTCGGGTAACGGCGTGGAAGAAGGCGGTGAAGGATGATGCTGTCATGGTGACTTCTTCTTCGAAGACTTCTTGCCTCCGCGTGGCCACTGCGGCGGTTTCGTCGCGTTGGTCTCGAGTAACTTCGCGCTCTTCGAGAGGTCGTCGAGATAGCGCGCCGACGATTCCGACTCCGCTTCGAGCCGTCGCCGATCAGCGAAAGCATCATACTGTGCTTCAGCCCAGTCGTGGGCCTCCTTGTGCGCAACGCTTCCAGTTCCGCTCAGCACCGGGAGCTCCGTATCGGTGAGGAACCTGTCGAGATCGGCTTCCCAGTCAGCTATCTTGATATCGCGACGGCGCTGCGCTCGGAACTCGGCGCGATCGAGGAACATGACGACGATCCTATTGAGGGTATCGATCTCGTGTGCATCGAGATAGTTCTTCGCCGTCACAACGTCCCGCTTCAGGACACGACCACCGCTCCAGTTAGTGAGCCCCATATTGGGTTTCTCGGCGTCGGCGCGACGCCTGATGATCTCCGCTGCTGTCAGGCCCGTCGCCGCGTAGTGCATCTTGTTCTGCATGAACGCAAAGAAGCGTTGAGTCGATTGATCCGACTCGTCGTAGTCCGAGGCGAGTGCGAAGATCTCGCGGATGCGCTGATAGACCCGCGCCTCACTCGCGCGGATCTCTCGGATGCGAGCGAGCAGCTCGTTGAAATAGTCGGCCACGCGGTCGGTGCGCTTGAGCCGCTCATCATCGAGCACGAAGCCTTTGACCAGGTACTCTTTGAGCCGATCGGCTGCCCATTGTCGAAAACGCGCGGCGGCTGGGCTCCGAACGCGGAACCCAAGGGCGATAACCATATCGAGGTTGTAGTGCGCTACTTCGTAGGTTTTTCCGTCTGTGGCAGTTGTTCGGAAAAACCGAACAACTGAGTCTTCAGCCAATTCTCCATCCTCAAAAATATGCTTGAGGTGCTCGCTAATCGTTCCCTTGGCCTTACCGAAGAGCTCAGTCAGCTGGCCCTGACTAAGCCAGACAGTCTCGTGCTCGAGGCGCACCTCGAGCTTCGTCCGACCTTCTTCGCTTTGGTAAAGGAGGACTTGGCCTCCTGGGACTGTCGGTGGCGTGGTCATGGGCGTCGCATCACTCCCGGCCCCGACCAAGGCCCACGCCGAAGTATCGCCCAGCGCCCTCTCCCCTTCACACCGCCGCCCTCGATCGCGTCGAAAAGCTCCCAATCTGCGCCCGCGAAGGCGTCCCCCACGTGTGCCTCATCGAACCGCGCCTCCAAACCCTCGAGGCCTTCACGCTCGACTCGAGTCGCTACCAGCTGCGCAGCGCACAGACGGCGCGCGTCGCGCCGTTCGAGGCGCTGGAGCTCGAGCTGAGCGCGCTTTGGGCGAGGTGAGCGGACGCAGCCGCTATGTGGCACATCGACTTCCGACGGAAGGGCGCTGACGCGCGGCAGGCTCGGAAAATCCGCATTCATGGTCTCTACTCGAACTTCGAGCCTGAGTGGCCTGTCTACACCGGCCGCGCCGGAGCGAAGGTTCCCGTGTACCCATCCGCCTTCTTCGTAAGGCCGGCGCTAAGGAGCTCCGAGATGCCGAACGCGCGGCGTTCGTCGGAACGGAGCCGCAACAAGTCGGGATGCCCGAGGAGCGCCCTGAGCACGTCGAGACAGGCAGCGCGCTCCCAAAGAGGCCAGGTGAATTCTCCGTCGAGTCGACGGCCCGTGCAGGCGGTCATCCGAACCTTCGAGCCCGAACCGGCGAGAGGAAACAGACGAAGCGCTCGAAAGCCGAGCCACTCGTGAACAGGGAGGTAGCCACGGCGAAAGCCGGTGTAAATCGCGCCGGGCGTGTCCGAGGACGGATCCCAGTCCAGCGTTCGTGGAGCATCATAGTCAGGTTCTCCTGTCTCGAGGGCGTGAAGGATGCGCTCGACGGTGAGGTAGTCGCGAATGATCTCGACTTGTTCGAGGAACTGCGCGTTTCGCGACGTGAGGTCGAAGAAGTTTCGCTCGACGGTAAGATCCATATTCACATCGGGGTCGACGGCGATGCCGACGGAGCGATGGTCTTCCTCTGTGGCGGGCTTCTTGTTGACCTCGGTAACATCCTGACAGAAGAGAGCCGATCCATACGCGAGTGATGTTTCATCTTCTTGGTCGCGCAGGGAACGAGCCCAGGCACGCACCACCGCGAGCGGGGCCCTCAACCCGCCGACGGCTTTGGGTCCTTGTTTCTCTCGCTTCACGTAGCGAAATCCGAGGAGTGGAGAATCAGCCCATTGCGTTCGGTCTTCCTCGACTAGCTGGGAGACCGACTCCAACGAGTTGACGCCGTGCACGATGGGGCGCCAGGCGTCGAGCTGTTTCCAGGAAAGGCGAGGCGCTGCTTCGTCGGGGCGCGTCGAATCGGCGAGCACTTGGAGCAACCCCAGCGCAGCCAAGAATCCCAGCGGAGTTGTCCCGTCGATGCCGCGCACGAGGAGGCCTTCTGGCACTTCATTTGTCATTGAGTTCCTCCGCAGCTTCTTGCTCGCTTTCTCGGTGATCGGCCAGTCGGAGGACCGCTTCGAGCCAGGCGAGCCCCCAGTAGCCATAGTGGCGAATCAGCTTCCAGAACCTCTCCGAGAGCGCCGAGTCGAAACGCTGAAGGTCGTGAGCGCTAGAGCTCGTCAGCCTGGTTCCCTCGAAGTCAACGGAGACCACTTGTGGGTCCGGATCGAGCACAGGCGGCGCGAACGGCCGACACCAGCCGTGATGAGAGGCAACGAGGTGGAGAACCAAATCCCAGTCGTGAGCGCGTTCGCGAACAGCAGCCTCTCTCTCGACGAGAGCCACCGACAGGAGCTCATGCCTCATGCCTTTCGGATAGCCGGATCGCTCCTGAGCCCGGCTCCTTGCCTGCCGATCGGTGGCGATGACGGCTGATTTTGCCAGTAGGGGCTCGGGGGCGGCGGCCTCTTGCACGGCGTCTCCTCCGTGCAACAGGAGCTGGAAACGCGGATCGGCCTTGCCGAGATCGTGAGTCCAGCCGCAGAGTGCCAGATCGCTCGTGAGCTCGCGGTGAAGGCCCAGCGCTTCACCGAAGCGCTGAGCGAAGTCGCGGACTCCGCTGAGATGATTATTGAGTGAGATCCGCGAGCCGAGAAAGCTTCCTTCGTCTCCTTCGGTCGCGGGTTCGGTCGCTCCAGCAACGATGGGAGCGTGACGGAGCTCGGGCATCCCCAAGAGCTCACGCAAGACAGGGCGAGGCACCGAGGCTTTCTTGACCTGGGCGCGCCAACGACCATCCCTCTCCTCCGAAGCGCGAGTGAGCTCCACGCGCTCTGTTGTGCTCCCTTTGGCGAGGTGAGTGAGCGCTACTTTCACCCAAGCTGGCAGATTGCCTTCTGAAATCGTCAAGGCGTGCCATTCGATGAAAGCCTCGCGTTCGGCGGCCGCACCGCGCTCCTCGACCTCGTCGCTCGTGAGCTTGGGGCCGCTCCGCACATCGCTGGAAAGGCCAAGGGGCGCGGCCCAATCTTGGATCACAGCGGGTTGCCAGCGAACGACGGCTCGCCCCTTCTGTAGGAGCTGCGCCTCATCACCGCGGTCGACCACGGATGCGGTGCTCTCCGAATCCCAACAGGCAAATCGTTGGTCCAGGCCGCCATAGGCGCTCGGGACGATAAGGGTGAGACCAGGCCGCAGGTCATCAGGTCGCTCGATCAACGAGACGTTCCCACCATGCCAGGCGAGCGCGTTCGCAATACGACCTTCCTCGGTCTCCTGCGCTGTGGCTCCTTCGACGTCAGCGACGATGGCCGTCATGCTGTCAGGATTGGCTTCTTTTCCCTGGTTGCGCTCATACACGCGACCAAGCCACTGTTTCGCGGCCCAGAGCGGAACGCTCAGCGCTTCGAGAGCGCTCGGGCGAACCAAGTCGAGGATCGCTCGAAGTTTGGGGAGCTCATCCGACTTCAAATCTGCCGGTCCGATGTCAGCGCGCCAAACGATCTGGACCTCGGCGGCGCCGCGGCCGATCCCATGAAGGAATGGCCCGACCTCGGGATCCGCGTGAGGCGCGGGCGACGTCTGTACCCAGCGATCGAGGTGGCTCGAGGTCAGGATCGGCGCGACGGCACGGGGCGCGACGAGCGCGAGCTTTTGCTCGGCGCCGAGTTCCTCGAGCAGATGGCTCATCGCATCGATGCCCAGATCGACGGTCGGGCCATCGCGCTCACTCGACGGCGTCGCCGCACGGCTCAGAAAGCGCCACGTTTTACGCAGCGCATCACCGTAGATTGGATCGGGATCGGCCTTTTCGTCGACGCTGCTCGAGCCGGCGAGGATGACTGCTTCGGTCGCTCCGAGATCGCCCAGACGGTCAAGCCGGCCGAAACGCTGACGAAGTGCGTCGAGGCTGGCGCACTCGGTGATGAGAGCGTCGAAATCGAAGTCGGCGCCCGCTTCGATCGCCTGTGTCGAGACGAGCAGGAGCCTTGGGGATTCGTCACTTCGCTTTCGGCCGGCCATAACGTGATCGAGCACGGCCGCCTGCTTGTCGAGCCGATCGAGCGGACGCATGCGTCCGGTGAGCAGGCTCACGGTCCAGTCCGTGCCTATCGCTTCTTGCGCCAGCAGCGCGATCTTCTTGGCTGTCTCGACGCGGTTCACGATGACAGCCAAGGCGCGCCTCTCCCCCTTGCAGAGCCGCTCGACCTCTCGAACGGCAGCCTTGGCCAGGGCGTCTGCCGCTTTTCCAGGATCACGGGGCGTGTTCACTTGCCGAAGCGTGGCAATTTTCCGACCTTCGAGCCTGGCGCTCAAGAGCGGGTTCTGGCGGTCGCGCTCGCTCAGTCCAAATGTGTCGTCGGCGGGGCTCGTCACCGTGGCTGACATGCGCACGAACTGAAGCGGTCGGGTGACTCGAGCGGATCGTGTGTTGGCATAGAACCGCGTGATTGCCGTGAGTGTTTCTTCGAACGGTCGTGCGAGATGCACCTCGTCGAGCAGGAGCAACGTATCGCAGCCCAGCAAACCCGCGTGCACCGAGCGCATGGCCGCCGAGACGCCGTACCCCCGAAACAAGAGGCGCGAGCCCACTTGGTCCACGGTAGACGTGAGAATCACTGGCTGGCTCGGCGATTTGGCCCATTCGGACTCGCGGGGCATGCCTCCCCGCAGGATCGCGGGCAGAATCGGCAGACCGTCTGGGTTGCCGGAAACCTCACGCAAGGCTCGACCGATCTCGGCCAAGATGCCCTCTTCGGCTTTATCGAGCTTCTCCGCGATTATCGTGGCCCGCTCGAAGGCTTGATCGACGACGACGCGTCGATCCACGACGAGCACGATGCGGCGCGATTGCTTGCGCTCCCCGGGAGGCCGAGCGGCGTCGAGCGCGAGCGCGAACACAGCGACATCGAGCGCCGCTGTTTTCCCAGCTCCTGTAGGCAGATCGAGAATGGAGGGCCAGCCCCGCTCGACGACACGCTGCAGCAGGCGCGTCTGCCAATCGAAGGGCTCGCGGCCCCAGAGAGCTTGGAAGAAGGCGGTGAAGGATGAGGGTGTCATGGTGATTGCTCTTTCCACCACTTCTCGCCTCGCATCACTCCCTCCCTCGACAAAGCCCCACACCGAAGTATCGGCCAGCGCCGATCAACACCGGACCCGCCACCGGCTGTTCGAAGCACATCTCGACGTGTACGCACACCCGGCTGAACCCCTTGCCGTTCGAGCACTTCCTGGGAAACGGCATGTAGTTACGCGCGGGGGGAGCTGCGTCAAAGAGCGAGCGGCGGATGATTTCGACCCAGCGGGGCTCGGGAAGTCCGACGTGCTGACAAGCGCGCACTACGATCTCCTCCGCGTTGCGGGCGGCGGCCGAGGCTTCCTTGGGATCGTTCGAATTTAGGTTGCCTGGGTTTCTATCCAGGGCTACCGGCGTGACCGAGCCGTACCGGCGCGCGGGGCGGATCCACCAGTTGGGGTCGAGGGTCTTACGGGGGTCATTGTCGACGACGCGCTCAAGCGTGAGCGCGCCTGCGCGGCCCAAGGTCAAGCGGAGGCCGTTTTCTTCCCAGCGTCCGATAGCGCGCAGGACGGCCCGACGCTCGTCCTTCTCAAGGGATCTTGGCAGCAAAATTGCGGCGCCTAACACGCTCCCGGAGGCATACCGTGAACCGATGTCGGCGAGGGGTACGTACGCCACATGCGGACGTTCCAGGGGACGTCCACCTTCGTCGTGACCGCTGAGCACGGCGGGGATGTCCCCGTCCGCGTGGCTCAACAGCGCGCCACGCAAGGCGCGCGTGATGTCTTCCGTCTTGGACAGCTTGAGACCAATGCGGCGACTGTTCTCGCTCGCAATTTCACGGAAGACGATCCATTCTCCGAAGACGGAGCTCGTCGGCGATGAGCTCGCTTCGGCTCTTTCGAGCTCGTAAGCTTGATGAACAGCTGGAAGAGCTCGAGGCTCCACCCCACGGTGCTTCTCGAAGGCTCCCTCGAGGCGCTCGAGCTGGCCTTCACTCACGATTCGCATGGAAAGTCCTTGTCCCACGGTGGGCCGCCAGCGCCGGAGCGGCGTGCCGGCTCCCTTCGTTTCGGCGGCCAGCGACCCTTCGAGCACTCGACAAGCCACCAGCGACGACGAATGTCCGAGCCGAACAAGCCGCCGCGCAAGCTCTTCTAGGTTGGTCTTCACTTCTAGACTCGGCTCGGCCGTGGGCCACGAGTACCGCACGCGAGGTGCGTGGGGAGTCACAGCCGGTATCGTGCGGGGCTGTCGATTGCGACGATCCGGGAGCATTTCACGGGCAACTTCAGGGTTGCCCTTCCCGTCGTCTACGAGTGCCTTCGCGAGCTCCGCGTTGAATTTCTTTTCCGCGTTCGCGAAGGCCTTCTGGGCAGCCTTCAACGGCTTGGGGTCACCGCTCGCCTCAGCTTCAGCGAGTGCCTCGCGCGCATGCTCGAGTTTTCCTTCCGCTGTTCCCCAACCGCCCACGACCCCCGAATAGTTTCCCGGAACGTAAGTCGCCACGACTATGCGGCTCTCAGCTTCGCTCGCCTCGATTTCTGGCGCGCCCTGTTCCTCTAGCCACTTCAAAGCCGAGCGCGCCGAGCTCGTGAGCTCCTCGTGCTCATAGGCCGTGGCTACGAGCGCAGAGAAGAGCCGGGCGGGGTGAGGCGGCCACTCCGGCGCGTCGCGATCGTTGAAGCTCGTCGCGACGTAGCGCCCTACGAGGAGCTCGACATCGAGGATGATCACGCAGGCTGCTCCTCGACGACCGTGAGCTGCCGACTCTTGCGAATGAGGCCGACGAGCTTGGGAGCAGGAATCAACGTCAGCGGCTCCTCGGGCCAGGACATTCCAAGATTCGCAGCCGCCTTCGTCGCTTCGTCCAGCAGGCCCTTCGCCGCATCCCGATCGAAGGAGAAGGATTGACCTTCACCGCCATCGCCGGGGATGAGCTCCAAAGTGAGCGGACCGAGAGCGCGCAGCGCGCAGCGCGAACGAAGATCGTAGCCATTTTCTCGTTGGTATGCGATGGCCGTCATGGCCAAAGCGGCGAGCAGGGTACGAACGGCGTCCTCGGCCTTTCGGCGAGTCTCTCCCTCGAGCCGCGCTCCACCTGAGGTCGTCGCGAAGCGAAGCCGTCGGAGACCAGGGAGGGAGAGGACCGTGAGTTGTTCAGCGTAGTCCACCGTGACTCCGCCCGTCTCGGCGTCTTGTGAGGGCTTGACGTTGCCGTGATTGATGACGGCTGGGGAGCCTGCCTTCTCGCCGCCGCGCTTCAGGAGCACCGGCTGCTTTTTATCGAGCTTGGCCTCGTTGAGATCAGCGGTCCAATCCTGCGAACCTCCTTCACCCGGCTGCTTCGCCTCAAAGATTTCGGTCTTTTCGATGCCCGTCGGATCGATGCGGCTTGAGGTGCGCGTTCCGAGCTCCACGCCGACTCCGACGATTTCGCTCACGATCGCGCGTTGAAACTTTGAGCCGAGGCCGCCTTTGGGACCTGTAGAATCCCAGAGTCCAAAAACCAGCGATGAAGGACAAAGCGTGAACAAAGGCGTAGCGTTCGATTGCGAAGCTTCCGTGAAGCGGCGCCCCGCGTCCGTGTAGCGGAAGGGTGTGCCGTCGATCAGGCTGTCGCGAAGGAGTGCGTCGGCGAGACGGTGGGGCGCCTCCAGCGTCGTGATGTAACCGTCGCCGCCAAGCGTTGAAAGGTCGAGCGCGGGGTCGTCGTGCGTCGCGCCGGTGAAGTCGACGCGAGCGAAAGGAAACCTGAGCTCGCCTCGCTCATAGCCATCCAGGAGAGCCGTCTCCATGCGGTTGGCCTGTGAAGCCACCGAATCGAGCACGACGCAGAGCTTGGTGGCACCCTCGATGCGCCGCCATTCGAGGGCATACTTACTCTTGCGACGCTCCTCCCGATCTTCACCGACCGGAACTGGGATCCGAACTGCGTCACCGAAGGTCGGGGGATAGAGTTTGTCGTCAGGGCCACCCAGAGGCTCGAGGCGAGTCGTGGCGCGGAAGCCCGCGGCTGTTCCTGAGACGGCTTTTTGAAGGTCTTCGTATGTCAGTTTCGGCATGGCTTTTTCTCATCGCTTAGGGACGGGCTCGGCGGGCACAGCGGCTGGATCGGATGTGCCCGCTGTACCTGAGGTCGTGAATTCACGGGCCTTCGCAGAAAAGTCGGAGGCTGGGAAACCGCTCGGCGGTACCGCTTGAAACGCCAACGCCCAAGCTTCAATGGAGCCCGGCCTCCTGCCGGCATTCTTAGCACGTTCTTGGGGGTTGGTGTTTCCAGTCTGGCATCCAGTACAAATGATCAGTAGGTTCGTAAGTACGTATCTCGCGTGGACCTGTCGCCGCCCCGAAGCCTCATCTCGCCTCAGGCGCCACCGTGCTGGCCGCTTCTGAACCGCGCTACAATTCCTGAGAGTCATGGCCAAGGGCTTCCCGCGTATCACCATTCGCCCAGAACAGATGGGTGGCGTGCCGTGTATTCGTGGCATGCGCATCCCGGTCGCTACGGTGGCGGCCATGGTTCGTGGTGGGATGACTACGGAGGAGATCCTGGCCGACTTTCCGGAT
>DATEDZ010000100.1:0-11916 GCA_035281385.1 Polyangiaceae bacterium | reverse complement strand
CCACAGCGCCGTCGCCGGCGCAGGGTGCGGAGCGTGGTGCTCCGAGCCGCACAGCGCCGCACAGCTGGAGGAGCGGAGCCTGCCCGCCGGAGGAAACATAATACACCTGTTATGTTTAGCGAGGGGCAGGCGCGGGGCTTGTGAGCCGTCCTCGTTGCCGCTCATCTCCGTCTTCAGCGCGTGCTGCAAGCCCCGTGACCCGCAGGGCGAGCGCATAACCCGGGTTATGCGCGATGCTGCCCCGAGCGACTCCGGCGGGCGGGCGCAGCGACAGCTCCGTCAAGCGACGATCGCCAAAATCTTGTGCTCGAGCTGCTTGTCACCCATGTAAAACAGCGACTGCCCCGTCATCGCCGAGTACTGGATGCACTCCTCGTCCGGCATCAGCGCAATCACCGCGTCCATCAGCGACGACTTGCCCGCCGCGCTCGAGCTCTGGATGATCACGGCCAGCGGGCTATCGAGCTTCCGGCTCGTCGCGCCCAGGTAGCCGACGAGCTTGTTCACACGCTCACCCACGACGCCTGCCCTCTCGAAATCCTCCAAAATCCGCTCCATCAGCCGCGGATCTCTCAAGAGCTCGAGCGCCGCCTCCTGCTCGACCTCGGTCAGCACCACCTCCGGCTTCTTCGGCTCGAGCGCCGCCCGCAGCGTCTCTTCTTGCCGCGTCTCGAGCTTCAAGAGCAGCTCCCCCAGATCGCGCTTGATCACGCTCTCCTCGACGCCCAGCTCGTCCGCCGCCAATTTCTGAAACACCCCACGCTGCCGCGCCGAGTACAGCTCCAGGTTATCGACGTGAAAACCACCGCCCTCGCGCGACACCAGCGCATTGATCTTCAGCTGCTCAGCGCTCGTGTTCTTCGAAAAGCCGCGGATCCGCCAGCGTCGATCTGAAAATTGAAAAATCAGCTCCTCGCCACTATTGCGCGGCTCAGCTGCTGATACTGGCTTCGGCGTCGTCGCCGGCGGCGAGACCAACGCCGTCGTCACGACCACTGCGCTGAGCTCGGCGGCTAAAGAGGAAATCTCGGCAGCGCTGGGCCGCCGTGTTGGGACTGGTGGCGCAGGCGCTACCGGCTCGCTCTCGCGCACCACGGGTGGTGGTGCAGGCTCGGGCGCTTTCTCGGTCGGCTCCTGTTGCTCGGCCTCGACGACCACGGCCGGCGGGTCCTGCAGCTCGATCGGCGCACTCGTTGACGTCGCCGCCACCCCTTTGCCCATCCACACCGCCTGCCGCAGCGCCAGGCCCAGGCTCTGCGCCGCCGGCGTCACCTTCAGCGCGTAGGCGTTCGCGTCCATGTTCCTCGGAAACTGCACCCGAAAGCACTCGATGCCGCGTGCCATCAGCTCGGCGCCGAGCTTCTCCGCTGCCCGGTCTCCCGCCTTGTCCCGATCGTAAGCGATGTACGCGCGCTCGGTGCCGTAGCGCTCGAGCGCCTGCCAATGATCTGCCGTAAAACCCTCGACGCCGTAGGCCGACGTCACGTTCCGAAAGCCAGCGCACCAAAACGTCAGCGCGTCGATCAGTGCCTCGCACAAGATGATCTCGCGGCTCGCCTGGAAAGCCTCGATGTTCCAAACGCCTCGGTGCGGGCCGGGCAAATACAGGTGCAGCGGCGTCCCCGCCTTGAGGTTCGGCGTCACCTTCCGCCCGTACATCTCCGTCACCCGGCCCTGCTCGTCGAAAATCGGGATCACGAGCGAGCCGTTGAAATGCTCGTGCCCGCTCGCTCGGTAAACCCCGAGTCGCTCGAGTTGGCCGCGCAGCTCGGCGCCGGCGGCCCGGTTCTTTTGCGGCAGCCGGTAGCCGAGGGTGCGGTTCGCAAAACCCAGGCGAAAGCGCTCGATCATCTCGCTGCTGCGTAGCCCGCGCGATGCCAGGTACTCGAGCGCCTCGGGGCTCTCTTTCAGCGTCTCGTGATAAAAACTCACCACGCGCTCGAGCACGCGATCGTCTTCCGCTTGCTGCTCGACGGCTGTCCCGAGCTTCGTCACCGTCGAGTGCTTCGCCACTTTGCCGGCCTGTCGTCCTCGCTTCGGCGGCGGCGCGGAGTTGGCAACTAAAGCGGGAATTCCCTCGCGCAGAAGCTCCACCGCGTGCCGAAACGAAATCCCCTCTGCCCGCATCACCCAGTCGAGCACCGTACCGCCCGCCTGGCACGCGCCCAGGCAGTGCCAGAGGTTCTTGTCGGGGCTGATCACGAGCGACGGGGTGTGGTCGTCGTGGAAGGGGCAAAGGCCCATCAAGTCGGCGCCGTGCCGCTTCAGCTTCACGCCCCGCGCCTCCGCCAGCCGCTCCAGCGAAATCTCCGCTTTTAGCTGCTCGATTTCTGTCTCTGGGATCCGAGCCATCGCCGCGCTCCTTGCTTTCAGCCGTCAAGCGAAAAACACCCTCGACGACCTTGTCATGCACTGATACGCTAAGTGTATCAGATTGAAAACCCAAAATCGTCCAGCCGAAATCTCGGGTGTACCGTGCCCTCGCGCACCTCCCGAGATCATGCCCGCGCTCAGGAAAAAGCCACCAGCACCTAGCTCCGAGCCATTCGGGGAGAGGCTCGCTCGCCTGCGTCGCGAGGCCGGCTACTCCCAGCGACAGCTCGCCGCTCAGCTCGACATCTCGCAGCGCATGGTGGCCTACTACGAGAAGCAGACCGATCGGCCCCCTGCCGACCTACTGCCGCTGCTCTCCGAGGTCCTCGGCCTATCTACCGATCGGCTTCTCGGCGTCCGCGCGGCCAAGCCCGAAAAGCGCTCCAGCAATCAGCGGCTGTGGCGTCGCTTCAAGCTCATCGAGAAGCTACCACCCGCCGAGCGACGACACCTGCTCGGCGTCATCGATGCCGTGCTCGATCGGCATCGTCTCGCTTCCCGCGACAACGCTGCCTAGCAGGACAACGTCGTCACTCGTAACGCCTTTTGCGTCAACGACCCGTGGCAGCTCGATCCAGTGTTGCCGCTCGTCCACCCAGTCAGTGGCAGTTTTGCCAGAGCGTCATCATGCTCAGGCCAATGAATCCGACTCCAACCAGACGGAAAATGTGAACAGAGAATCGCTCTCCGGGCAGCTCCCGACCCCACACCCTCCGGAAGTCCGCGGCGCGCATCCTAGCGAGTTGCGGCGCACGGAGCAGCAATAGAATACCCAGGCCAATGAATATTATTGGCGCGATCAGCATCCGTCACCAAGTGTAATAGAGGGTCGCAGAACCACTCGGTGTCGGTGGAAAGGAATACCCGTACTCAAGAAACGTCGAGCCTGACATGTCCGTGCCATAGGCACCAGTTACTCCTCCGACAGAGCCCTGGACCTGAGCGGACCATTGGCCCGGCGAGGGTGAGCCCCAGATCGAGTTGCTAAACCCTACGGAAACTCCCGGCGAAACCGCTCCTCCCCCAGCGTAGAAATGTATTTCGCCATTCGCGTCGAAAAAGTAGCCACCGGTAGCGCCTAAGCCGTAAGCACCTCCCGTGATATTGAAGTCACCGTAACCATCCTCGCCGCCGCACATCAACGCTTCGCCGTTGCCAGTATCTGAGCTGGCACCTTCACCGCCGCCTTCGCCTGAATTGGATGCGCCACCTGCTCCCACCGGATCGCGCCCGGTGGGATCCCGGAAGTTCACAGGGTCGTTCCAAGAGTACATGTAGAGGTTGATCCCACCGCGGAAGCGTATCGGATCCTTGCTCACCCACCGCCCAATGCTCGGATCATAGTCCCTCGCACCGAAGTGGATCAGACCGGTGTCGCGGTCGTAGAGGCCACCGGCGAAGCCGAAGGGGATCCAATCGAGAGTGGTAGCTGTGTCCAATCCCCCGCCAACAGTAGGTACACCGGACACGCTCCAGACGACCTGGTACTTGACGTCGTTGATGTTAGCTTCGTTGACGGCGTAACGCGGACTGCCAAGGTGGTCACTGATCAGACGATAGCTCGTCGAGCCTCGGATCGAGCCTCGGATGATGCGGTCAGGTATGTTCTTGCGGCTGCCGTACACGAAGCGAGCGACCAGAGCGCCTGAACCGTCCAGCTCGGCGATGGGGCTTAGCCCATCTCGGTAGAGCCATCGACGCACGATGGTCCCACCCTTCTTCTTAGCGACTCGCCGCCCCTCGCCGTCGAGAATGTACTCGATGGTCTGGCCCGAAGCCGGCACCACCGCGCGGAGGCGTCCCAGTGCGTCGTAGTGATAGGTGAAGTTTCCGGTCGTTCCCGATTTGGTCTTCAGCTCACCGTTGGCGTAGTACGTGAAAGTGGCGCTTGTGGCACCGCTTAACCCGGTGAGGCGATCCTGATCGTCCGCGGTCCAGGTGGTTGCTGAGCTCCCCGTCGTGGTGTTCGTCTGCGTGGGATTGCCATTGAGATCGTATTGGATGGCACCCACTTGAGCCCCGTTCATGAGGACGGTCTTCAGCTCACCACGTTGGTTGTACTGGTACTCCCATTTCGTCGTTACGTTGGCGTAAGGCGACGTCGCGTTGCGGAATGTATCCCACTTGTAACGAATGCGACCGCGCGCATCGCGCGGTCCCGCCATGGCAGCTGTGGGCTGGTCGTAGATGATGGTCGCAACGGTCGTGCCCCCAACCGTCACCGTTTGCTGGCGCAGCTCCCCGAACGCCGTGTTGGCAGTTCGGTCCGCAGCCGTATCGCTATAGGTCACCGTCTCGGTGGTGCTGCCGGCGGTAATGCTGGTCACTTTCCCATGGATGGGGCTGCGGGTCAGACGGAGCGCGTCCGTGGCCGGGGGGTTGCAATTCGAGGGGGAAACGCACGTAAGGAGCCCGTCATTGTCATAGCCAAAGTTGTCCACCGTAATAAGGTTCCGGTCCCGCACCCGTTCCCAGGAGGCGAGGAACCGGTTGTTGTAGCTCCGGTCTACCTCTCCGATGAAGACACCGTTGTCGGTCCACTTCTGCGAGGTCAGCAGCGAGCCATCGTACTTGTAGTCGAGGGTCATCGAAGCAGGGATGCTAATGCGACTAAGGCGACCGGCCGCAGCACCAGTGCTAGCATTCGTGGTGCTATAGTAGTCGTGGTTGATGTATCCGGCCAATCCCGATAAGGACGTGGCAGGGAGCGCGATGACGTTGAGCTGGCCGGTGGCAACGTAACTCCCCGTGATGGCAGCAAGTCCCGGCCGCGTCTCACTCGTGAGAAGGCCATTCGTGTAACCATAGGTGGTGGCTGGCGAAGAGACGTCCGGCGTCGTGGGCGGTACGTATTGTTGAAGGTGCTTTACCTGATCGTAGAAGAAGGCGTGCTGCTTCGTCGCCGGCGTCGTTAGGGTCTTGAGGACGTCGTGCTTCCACCAGGTGCTTTGAGTCTTTGCCGCAACTGTGGTGGCAAGGGCCGCTTCACTGCTCGTGACGCGGCCGCGAGCATCGTGCCGGAGCTCTGTCGTGCTCAGGTTGTCCTGCATCCGCAGCAGCATGCCAGCGTCCACCTGAGCCTTGTCGGCTTGATAGGTGTAGGTCGTCACCCGTCCGCCTTGAGTCCGGGAAGCAAGCTGCCCGTTCGCGTAGAGGAACGTGATCGGAGTCAGGGTCCCGGCCGTTGCGTTGCCGCTCTGGATACTGGTCAAGCGGCCCACAGCGTCAAGTTGGGTTGTGGTGGTCCGGCCCGCTGGCGACGTGGTGGTGATGGTTTGTCCGGCGGCGCTATAAGCGCGAGTCACGGTCTCTTGGACCGCCGGCGTCACCGTGTCGTCGTAGATCGTCGTCGATGTTTCGGTGCTGCCCGAAGGACCGCTATTGGTCCGTTTGATGGTCCGGGTGAGACCGCTTGGGAGCTTAATCGTTTGAAGCGAGGCGACCGGCATTTGTGTTCCGTAAACGGCGTTGGCCTCGAACGTCGTGGTCGTCAGGACGCCGTCACGGCTGGTTTCGGTCTCGACACCGTTCGGGTTACTCACGCGAATCCGAGTCGTGTAGTCCGGGTAGGTTGTCGTGTGCGTCAGTATGCCCGCCGCACTGCGGGTCGAGTCATACGTCGTGACGCGCGTCCCTGGGGCTGTGTGAGTCACGCGGCGACCGTCCGTGATCGTGCTGCGAGCAAGTGTTTGGATCCCGAGCGGGCTGGCGTCCGAAAGCAAGAAGCCATCGTTGTCGTAGACGAAGTTGAAACTGTTGTTCTCGCCATCCTTCAGCGTTTGCAGGAGCCCGCTGCTATTCGGCGTCAGCGCGAGCCCACCAATGGCATCCGTAATCGCGGTGGCCCAGCCTGTCGTCGTGCTCTTGGTAATCGTGGTGGTTTGGACACCCGGTGGCGCTGAGCCGGCCGGTGGCGGCGCCGTGAGCACAATCGTGCTTGTCGTAGGAAAGGTTACCGCCATGACCCGACCATCGGGACCGGTCACCGACGCAAGGTTGGTTGAATAGTTGAACGAATACCGGGTCTGGCCGGTCAGGCGATCGATCGTCTTGAGGTGACGCCCCCTCTCGTCGAAGCAGTAGCCTTCATCACCCGAGGGCACGAAGTACTTCGCGAATGTGTCTACGCAAATGCTGGCGCCAAGCGGGGGCGCCCGTTGAATCCGATAGATCGCGTTCGCCTCTGCGGTCAACACGTCACCATTCGGTGCAATCGCCAAAGCGTGAGCTTGGGCCAACGCGTCGCCCAGTGCCGCTCCAACCGCGGGGCGTGTCGGCATATTTTGATTGTTGTTCGGCGAGCTCGCGATGCTCCTGACCACGCCCAGTGTGTCAACACCTCGGATGAACCGTCGTGCGTTGTTGAGGGGAATTGGCGGAGTCCTCTGCCAATCAAAGTCGTTGAAGAAAACACTTCCGTCAGGACTTGTCGTCACCGATTCCCCAAAGCCGTCCACTACCTGGGTTGAAATCGGTACGCCTTCGATCACTGGAGTTCCGTCGAAGCTCTTTGTGACGCGGGTAAGCATGCCGTTCTTGTCGACCTTGAGAAGCTCATAACTCTTTCCAATGATGTAGAGAGTTCCGTCCGGACCAACCGCTACGTCAGTGGCACTGATCGCGACGCTCGTCGCAAGACCTTCTGTTTTGGGGAAACTGTTGCCATTGCCAGCCACAGTACTCATCATGCCGGATGGATCGATGCGACGAACCACCCTATTACCGGTATCGGCGATGTAGACGGAACCGTCAGGTCCCACCGCGACACCTTGTGGGCTTGCGACCCTCGCTGCCGAGGCAGGGCCACCGTCACCGCCAAAACCCGTGGGACTAATGCAGCGATAGTTCCCGCCGGTGACGGTAGAAATAGCGTACTTTCCGGTCGCCAGCGGTCTCAACTTTCGAACGGTGTGCTCGATTCTCAGGGCGATGTAGATGCTTCCGTCAGGCGCGACCGCCATGGCAGTCGGCCCGTCGAGTCGGGCAGTCGTCGCATCCGTTTCATTGTCCCCGGGTGGTGGCGGCGGAGTCGTGCATACGTTTTGGCCCGTGCCGGCAATTGTCTTGATCTTGCCAGTCGCATCGATGCGGCGAATCACTGAGCTTCCGTTCGCGACGAGCACATCGCCATTCGGCGTCGCAGCAACGCCGTGCCACTGGCCCGACGGGAGCCCCGTGCCGGCGGCGGTTGCGCTGGTGTCATCTGGGGCGAAGCCGCTAGAGGAGCCGTCACCTAGGATGCGGGTGATTGTACCACCCTGAAGCCCCGCGGACTGACTCTCGCCCGAGCCGAAGTACACGGTGTTGGTCTGTGGATCGAGAAGATGGTGCTTGTTCAGCGTCCAGCCTCCAAGTGTCCACGCACCCTCAGGGGCGCGCCCCGTGAGGAGCGCCTGGAGGGTGCGGGTGTACTGCTTGTAGATGCGCGGGCTCGACGCGCGAAGCGCCGTAGGGCTTGGGTATTGGCCAAATATCTCGGACGGCACGTACGCGCCGCGGTAGTAGTTGTCGATTCGCACGGCGGCCGTAGCAGTGCCGACGACCGGTCGTTGTGCGGCGTCGAGCCCATCCCACACGAACGTCCAAGAAAGATTGGGCGTGGGTACGAACTCGCGATGGTGGAGTTGTCCAGCGATCGCCACATCCACCGCGATGAGAACGTGCTCGGTATGCAGCGGGCCACCACCGGTCAAGTCAATCTTGATAGAACGCTTGGCGCTATGTCCTGGGACGCGGTCGCTGCGATAGTTGAGCGTGTAGTCGGTCCCGGCGACCTTGAAAGACTCTCCGAGGATTTGGGAGTCGCAACCGATGATGGACCCCTTCTGGAAGTTCTCGCCCGCCGCAGCTCCTGGCGATCCACCCGGGGGCGCTCCACCGCCACAGCATTTTCCGGGGCATCCGGAAGGAGGCGTCGTGCCGATCTTGCCATCTTCCTTGGGGCAAGCGCTGCCCTGGCAGCCAGGCGGCACTGCAGGCCAATTGCAGTCCCACGGCGTGAGGTGATCGATGGGCACGCGCCACAAGGTTTTGGTCACAGGCTGCGTCCCGCGATACTGGTTGGCAAGCGCCGTCAGCTCGTCGGCGTCCATGCCGATGGTTGCGAGCGTTGCAGCGTTGTCGTCACCCACCACCGTGTCGACATCGGCGGTCGCGGGGCCACTCGTTGGAACCGTGACCTTGATGATTCTCCCGCTCTTCCCAGCTTTCCAGGTGGCCGCAGCACGGTCGTAGTATCCGGTCGGGACGTAGCCGCCAATCCCAAAGCCGCTACCGCGCGCCAACGCGCCAAAGTTCAAGAAGTCCTCGACGTAGGTGTACACGTCCTTGGCAGCAGTGCCGGCAGCGTTCTGGAACAGCACGCCGCCGGGTCCCGCCTGGTCCGCCGAGATTTCGACCGCATACGTATATGCGGGCGCTCCATCGAGCGGAGCCGGCATGCGATTGCGACCATTCGGCCCGACGGTGTACTCCGTCAGGCGAAGCGTCAGGGATGTCGGCGTGGTTTGACCGGGAGTCACCACCTTGGTCTGCTTGGGGAGCAGCAACACGGCGGTGCGGCTACCCAGGGCATCCTGGACGGCGTTGGCTGAGGCAACCTGCACGCTGCCTCCCGGCGCCGTGGTCACGACGGTCGCCTTCGTGTCGGCCGTCACCAGGTACACGTCCTCCACGCCCGCGGTTTGCTGCCAAGGGGCGTAGACGCGTCGATCGGCATCGAAATAGCCGGTCTTGTGGAAGCGCAACGTGTACGTGGTCCCGCCATTGACGACCATGTCGAAGCGCCCGTCGGCGCGCGTCATCGATTGTCCGTAGCCAGATTGCCCGACCACCGTGACGGTTGCTCCGGAAAGAGCCGCGCCCGCGCCGTCCTTGACGTAACCAACGACCCAGGTGCTCTTGGGCGCGTCGATCGTCGTCGTGACACCCGTCTGCGCGCAGTTGGGCGAGCACCCGCTGTAGATAAACTGGTTCAGGTCGCCGGGGGGCGTGGTCGTGTTCGTGGGCAGGGCTGGTGCGTTGGGGACCGGTACCTGCCAGCTATCCATGTTGCGGGGTTGTGGTGTCCCGAGTACGAAGTCCGCCGAGTTGTTGTTCGTATCCTGCGTACCGTTGACTTTGCGCAGGAGGGCCGTGCTACCGGAAGGCAATGGCGCCGGAGCAGTTCCAGCCACTCCGACGGTCTCGTAGGGGAGGGTCGCGTCACCGGTCCCGAACCCAACCAAGTCGACGATCCGATTTAGCTGCGTTGAACTGCAGGTGACCGTGCCTCCGCACGCGAGAGAGGTCGTTGACCGAACTAGCGCCACCTTGTAACCAGGTGCGATGTTGCCAGGCACTACCGGCACCACCAAGTCTGGGACGCTTGGCAGATCGGCACCGGCGCTTCCGGCCCTGCTCGCAACGAGGTACGACTGCCCCGGGGCCAGCGAAACGCTGGGAAGCAACGTTAGAGCCATGAAAGCGCCGGGGTTAAAAGGATCCAACGACGGTGCTTGCAAAGACAGCCCACTGAGCGACGCCGAAGCGCTACCGCGGTTGTAGATCTCGATGTATCCCCGAGAGTAGGTCAGTGGACCAGGTCCAAACGGAGCGTAGAGCTGCCGGAGCACAAGGGCTTGCCCCACGTCGATCTTGCTCTGTGTGCTGCCCAGCTCTTCGGGATCGTCCGAGGCGCTGCACGCTACCATCACGAAGCAGAGTAAAACCGAGCGCAAGTTGCGCACCCACGTATTCGCCACCCTGATCATGTGGGTCGACTACCGCAAGCCAGCATCGAAAACAAGCGACAATGCGCTCCGTCGTTCCGCGGGCTCAAGATGCTTCATTCAGCTCATTGAAGAAAGTACCAGACCGCGGCTCCGCGGTACGCAGTTGGGCGAGCACCCGCTGTAGATAAACTGGTTCAAGTCGGCAACGTCAAAACTTGACGCATCGTTGATGTATTGGCACGAACCATTTCGTGTAGTTAGTTGCTTAATTGAAAAAGTACCCAACGCTGTCTGCTGACTCCTGAGGTCAACCAGCAATTCACGAGGGTGCTCCGAGCCAACGTATCCGCGACGGGCGTGGGATTCTCGCGCATTGCCTTCAAACGCCATTTGAGGCCACTGCCGGACGGTTCGCATTTGCCGAGGTCACGCTCGCTATTGCGTTTCTAGCGTTCTTCGCCTACGGGTTCGCGCTCGAGCTAGTGCAGCTGGTCGCGCGCACGCGTATCGGCGAAGCGCAGCTCTGGGCACAGGCTCGCAAGGGCGCCGCGAGCGCGGCGCTCAACACCGCGCAGGGTGCAGCACGGCAAACGCTCGCGGACAAGAGCCGTGCCTACGCCATCGCGCTGGCTGAGTGCTGCGCGGCCGTGGAAATCGCCGGCGCCTTGGGCGCCTGCGCGCCGGGCCACGTGCAGGCTCTCGTCGAGCTGGGCACGCGGCTGAAAAAACATGCTCAGCCGGCTCGTGCGCTAGCCGCGCAGCGGGCAAAGAAAAGCCTCGCTAACTGCCTGCCGTGCGATCTGCTCGGCTTGCGACACAGAGAAACCGCACAACGAGGCAGCGCAAGGCTTGGCCGAGAGTGTTCATCCGCGCCCAGCGCTGAAGCGAGAAAGAGAGCAAGCGATGGCAGCGCGCATGAATCGGCGACTTTTCGGTATGCTTTCGAAACGGCTGGACGAGGCAGGACTGGATGAGATCGCCGACGAGCGCGACGACCGAGGCAAACGCTGGCAGCTCGGAGCGCTGCTCCGAGCTGCCCTGGGTAGCATGCTGACCGGAGCCAAGAGCTTGGCTGAGGTCGAAACGCTCAGCGAGCGATTGAGCCGCCCGATGCGGCGCCTACTCGGCGTGCAGCGACGGCTGCCCGACACGACGCTGCGTAGTGCCCTCTGCACGATCGAGCCGGACCGGCTTCGAAAGCCGCTTCATGCCTTGGGTCAAGAAGGCGCAGCAGCGCAAGGCGCTCGAGCCTACAGAGCTGCCCTTCGGCGTCGCTTCCGAGATCTCCTTAGCGCTCGCGACGACCACCGACTACGAGCTGCGATAACCGCTGCTCCGCTGAACCGAAGGACCGAAACCTAGGGCCGACGCCCGACACCCGCGCAAATAGCGGCTTCTCGCCGAGACCGAGCCCAGGCCCCGCGCAAGCGCGGCCCCGCCTCTGGCTTGCCCGAAATCGCTACCAAGCCATTCCCGCTCCGGCTCCCGAGCGCTTCCCGGGGGGCCGCGCTCGTGCGGGGCCACTTCTACGGATCGAGACTGCACATTCCGCTTGCAATCTTGCGCTGCCGATGAAAGCTTGCTGGCCCGATTCGAGGGACCTTAGAGCTAGTAGAGCTGACATGCGAGTGTCCAAACTTCAGGGCTTGTGCGCGGGGTTGCTGCTCGTGGGCTTGCTGCATGCGCGAGGGGCGACGGCAGCAGACGTTGTCATCAGCGACAAGGCACGGGCGCATTTCACTGCGGGCGTGAGCTTGTTGCAAGATCCAGACGGCGCCCGGCACGAGGAAGCGTACCGGGAGTTTCAAGCAGCCTATGCGGACTCGCCGTC
>DATEDZ010000099.1:0-6801 GCA_035281385.1 Polyangiaceae bacterium | reverse complement strand
CTACTCCAAGCCGAAACGCGACTTACGCTCGGCGATGAATTGGATGTAGGCGGCGGACTCGAGACGTTCCTCGATTTCGCCAGCTTCGACCGCGAGCTCCAGGGCGCGCTTGATGTCGCCGAGCTTCTTCGAGGGCGGGATGCCGAAGGCGGTCATCAGCTCGTTGCCGAGGCCGGTCGGCAGCGGCGGTTGCTTGGCGTCGATGGCGGCAAGCTCGGTGATGCGCTCTGCAAGGCCGTCGATCATCGAGATGCCGCGGCGCTTCTTCTCGGGGCGCTTGGTGGTGATGTCGGCGCGCGACAAGCACAAGAGATCCTCGAGGTAGGGACCCATTTCCCGCGCGAAACGCCGCACCGCGCTGTCGGTCCACTTGCCGTCGTATTGCGAGGCGCGCAGGTGGTGCAGCACCAGAAAACGTACCTCGCTGCGCAAGGCGTCTTCGTGCGCGAAGAGCTTGCCGCGCTTTTCGAGCTTGTCGAACATGCGCGCGCCCACCTCGGCGTGGCCGAAGAAGTGCACCTCACCATCGGGCGAGATGCTGCGCGTCTTGACCTTGCCGATATCGTGGAACAGGGCACTGTACCGCACCTCGAGGCGCGGCACGCTCTGCGTGACCACCTGCTTGGTGTGCTTCCACACGTCCTTATGCCGCCATTCGCCATCGCCGAAGCCGACCATGGCCTTCACCTCGGGCAAGATGGAGTCGAGCACACCGGTGGCCAGCAGCGAATCGAGGCCCTCGTCCGCGTACTCGCCGAGCATCACCCGATCGAGGCGCGCGCGCACGTCGCGCGGGTCGAGCACGCTGAGGTCAGCGGCTTCGATAAGCACGACCGGACGATCCGCGATGCCCCGCTCCGCACACACGGCCGCGCGCTCCAGCGCGTGGATGGCGCGCTCCTGGCTGGACGCTGCTTGCGGGGCTTGGGACGGGGTCGTCATGGTCAGAGCAAGGCCCGAGCGGGCCGGCCTTCTCTACGCGCGAGCCGGAAAGACGCAAGAAAAACCGTACGAGGGTAGCGCGCTTGAACAAAAGGCAGGGACTCTAGCCGCGCGGCGACGTGGCAGCCGGATTTTGGCGCAGACAACGGGCTCTGCCAAGGCTTCGAGGATAGGCTACGAAGGTGCCTGGTCCCCCCCGGAACCAGCCGCGCGACCTGGTCCGGCTCGCGGCGCGCTTGCTCTGCTTTGCCCTGGCGCTGATGGGCGCGGTGCCGATCGCGCTGGCGGCATTTCTGTCTTCGGCGACTTCGGCAAAGTGGGCAGCCGAGCAGACCAGCCTGGAGCTTCAGCGCGAGCTGGGGTTAAGCGCGATCTTCGACGTGAAGGTCCAGCTCATCCCGCTGCGCCTGGCGATCGAAAACTTGAAGGTGCCGGCATCCGACGGGGGCTCGCCCTTCTTGACGGCCAAGAGCGCTTCGGTCACACCGCGTTTCTTCGCACTGCTCGCGGGCAAGCTGCACCTCGGTGACATCGAGATCGACCAACCGGACGCGCGCATCGTGCTACGTGACGGCAAGCTCGCCAACCTCGAGTATCGCCTGCCCGAGACGCCGTCCAAGACCGAGAGGCCGAAGGACGCTCCGTTCGGCTCGCTGTCGATCGGCGAGGGTCGCTTTCACGTCGATGTCGACGGCGTCACGATCGCGACCGATGCCATCGACCTCGACGTGTTTGCCGAGCGCGGCGGTACCTTCGAGGTGGCGCTGCGCACCGGCACGACGCGCGTCGACCGCCAGCACGCCCCGCTGCTCAAGGAGCCCGATCCGAGCCTGCCGCCGATCGTGGAGGAGGACGCGCTGTGCCGGCTCGACCTGCGCCTGCACTACGAGCCGGGCAGCGTGCTGCTCAGGCGCCTTTCGATGATGGGCGATGCGGACCTCGATCCGAAGCCGGGCACGCGGCCTAGCTGTGACGGCGACACGGAAAATCGGCCCGGGTTGGTACTGGCCCGGCTTTCTCAGGTACGGGTCGCGCTGGTCGATGGTAAGCCGCCGCTGATCGATGGCCACGTGGTGGCACGCGCGCCGGTGCCGCTGGTCAATCGCTTCGTGCGCGCCTCGCGGCTCAGCGGTTTCGTAGCCTTCGCGGGCGATGTGCGCTGGGACGGCAGTCGCAAGCTGCCGACGCTGCAGGGCAAGCTGACCGGGGACGGGATCAAGACTGGGGACATCTCGATCGCCGACAAGCTGGACGTGGACGTCAGCCTGCAGGACGACGAAGTGCGCATCCCGCGCTACTACATGCGCTTCGCCGACGGTGACGTGAATCTAGTGAACGCCCACATTCGTCCCTTCGCGCCGGGCGTGCCGATCAGCGTCGAGAAGGTCGAGGGCAAGGGCATGCTGTTTCACTCGATGATGCGCGACCTGAACGTCTCGCCGCAGTCCTGGGCACGCTGGAACCTGACCACCACCAAGGTCACCAGGATCGGCGGCACCTTGAACCCGCTGAAGGTCGACGCCGAGCTGCTAGCGGAGACCAACGACTTCGAGCTCTTCGACAAGGGCTACCGTGAGCCGACGCGCAGTCACATGATCGGCGTCAAGGGCGGGATCACGGTTAGGGCGCGGCTCGGCGTGCGGCCCAATGCCTTCGAAATTTACGACGGCAAGACCGAGTTTGGCAAAAGCGCGCTGATCGCCAAGCTGGTCAGCATTGGCTACAACGGCGAGGTCACGCTCGACGTCGACACGCTGACCAAGCTCGAGCTTTCGGACATCACGCCGCTCGTGACCATCCCCATCTCGGGTCGCGCCAAAGTCGACGCCAAGATGTCGATGCCGGGCGGCGATCCCACCCTGCTCGGCAACATCAAGATCGACGACTTCGTGATGGGTGGCTTCCCCGTCGGCAGCATCGAGTCGGCCAAGGCGAAGTTTCGCCTGCTGTACGTGGAGCTGAGCGACGTGGTGGCCAAAAAGGGCACTTCGACGCTGCGCGCACCGAGCGCGCGCCTGGACTTCGCCACGCAAGCTTCGATTCTGGTCAATGTAAATGCCAAGAGCGACGCCTTCGATCTGCGCGACCTGTTCGCGATGTGGCATTTCGACCAAGACCCACGCTTCGACGACGTGAAGGGCAAGGTGGGGCTGGACTCGCAGGTGCGCTACGTGTTCGGAGGGCCCGAGGACAAGTGCGGTGGCGGCATCTTGCACAGCAAGGGCCACGTGAAGGTGCTTGGGCTCGACATGTTCGGCGAGCGCTACGACGGCGGTGAGGGCGAATACGACTTTACCTGGTTCGATCGCGACGCCACGATTCAGGGTGTGGATCTGGACGTGCCCAGCGTCACGCTGCGCAAGGGTTCGGGGCTGATTTTGGGCTCGTTCGGGCTGCGCCGCGGCGCGCAGGTCAGCGGGACCATGAACGGCACCGAGGTGCCACTCTCGAAGCTCGACACGCTACCAACCTGGATGCGCGCCTTCGATGGCAGCGTGACGGCGAGCGGCGAGATGTCCGGCACGCTGGACGCCCTGGCGTTGACCTCGCGCGCCAAGATCTCCGAGGTGCGACTGGGTCGCGCGACCTTCCCGCCCTCCGACATGACCGTTCGCCTCGAGCCGGTCGTGCGCGAGCAGAAAGCCATCGGCACCAGCAAATGCGGCTTGCCCATCTATCCGGCGCTGGACCGCGCTGAATACGACAAGGACAAGGCCGCAGGGGTGTTTCACGCGGACGGTGAGCTGCTGGGAGGCCAGGTCAAGCTCAACGACATGACCATCACACGCCAGCGTAAGAAGACGCTGGGCGGTCGCGTGCAGTTCAAGAAGGTCGACCTGGGGGCGGCTTCCGAGATGATGCCGCAGCAGGCGCTGTCCGACGTACGCCCCAGCGGCACCTTGACCGCGACCGTGGACGTCAAGCGATTCGACATGGAGGATCCGAGGACTGCCGCCGGTACCGCCCAAATCGAAGAGCTGCGCGCCGAGTACGCCGGCTATCGCGCCAAAATCCCGGCCGGCGCGTCTCTGCTGGAGCTGGGCGAGGGCAAGCTCGAGATCGGGGCGCTGGCGCTCGAGGTCAGCACGCCGCGCGGTCAGACGGTCACCTTCGACGTGACGGGCAAGCTCGACAAGATCGGTCAGAGCGCGCAGGTCGACGCGACGCTCGGGCTCAAGCCGTTGCCGCTCGCGACACTGCTGGGCATGCTGCCGCGCGTCGAGCGCGCCGAAGGCATGCTCTCCGGCAAGCTGCGCCTACAGGGCGCGCTGGCTGCGCCACGCTATCAGGGCGGCTTCGAGCTGAACGGCGGAGAAGTGGCGCTGCACGGCCTTTCGACCCCGCTCAGCGACATCGGCCTAGCGTTGAGCATCGACGGCAGTGAGATCAACATCGTGCGCGGCAATGCCAAGCTGGGCTCGGGAACCCTGGCATTGCGCGGCGGCGCGCCCTTGCATGGCTTCGAGCTGGGCGCGGCCAGCGTCTCGATCACCGGGCGAAACCTGTCGCTGCCGAGCAGCAACGGCATTCGGGCCGTCGCCGACGCGGATCTGTTGGCGACGTTTCAATCGTCACGGCGCGACGGGGAGGAGCGCGCGCTGCCGCGCATTTCCGGCAGCGTGACGCTGAAGAGCTTCGAGTACAAACGCCCGGTCACGATGACGGCCGACATCTCGACGCTCACCCAGCGCGGTAAGCGTACCGAGTTCGAGGCCTACGATCCAAACGACGACGCGGTCGACCTGGATATCCGGATCCTGAGTGACCGGCCGCTGAAGCTACAGAACAATCTGGTCGAGGCCGAGCTGCAGCTCGACCAACGAGGCGTCGAGCTTTCGGGCACGAACGCGCGCTACGGCCTGCGCGGCGACGTGAGCTTGAAGCCGGGTGGGCGCATCAAGCTGCGTCGCAGTGAGTTCGTGATCAAGGAAGGGCGCGTGCGCTTCGACGACGTGACGCGGATTGCGCCGCGCGTCGACGTCACCGCGGTCACCGAATACCGGCGTTACAACACGGCTTCGCAGGCCGGACAAGGCGGGGCGGCGGCGCCGGGGGCGGCGCCCGGCAGCGGCACGACCGCAGCGCAAGGCGGTCGTTTCCGCATCACGATGCGCGCGCACGGCGACGCCGACAAGCTCAAGATCGATCTGACGAGCGAGCCCGCGTTGGCCCAGGACGACATCTTCCTGCTGATCACGGTGGGCCTGACGCGCGCCGAGCTCGACCAGGCGCAGTCGGCCAGCGTCGGTGAGTCGGTGGCGCTCGAAGCCTTGGGGACGTTGACCGGCGCCGACCGGGCCGTGACGGACGCAGTACCGATCATCGACGAGCTGCGCTTCGGCAGCGCCTACTCGTCGCGCACCGGCCGCACCGAGCCGACCATTACCATTGGTAAGAGGCTCGCAGAACGAATCAGGGCGAACGTGACGAGCGGCGTCGCCGAATCCCGCGAAATCCGCTCGAACGTGGAATGGCAACTCTCGCCGCGCGTCTCGGTCGAAGGCTCGTACGACAACGTCAACGACATCTCTTCGTCGTCGCTCGGCAATTTGGGCGCCGATGTGAGATGGAGGATGGAGTTCGAGTAGGGCTGCCCCCATCCGTCGGTGCTCGCGGGCGCAGCGCCCGCTGCGCGCCGCCGACTTCCCCCAAATCCGTGCTCGCGCCCGCGGCGGGCGCTGCGCGCGTCAGGGGGAAGTACGCCGTCCCTGACGATTTCACGCAACGACCGCGTGCTCCGGCCGAGGAGGAAGCGTGCGGCGCTTTGTCGACGATTCCAGGGAGCCAAGCCTTTTCGAGGAGCTGAGGCGCGCGCTTCGTTCCCGGCACTGCAGCCCGCGTACCGAGCGAGCTTACGTGGGCTGGGCCAAGCGATTCATAGCGTTTCACGATCAACGTCATCCGCGTGAGCTGGGCGCGAGCGAGATTCGCGAATTCCTCGACGATCTGCTGCGGCGTAGGGCCAGCAAGTCGTCCCACCAGCAGGCGCTCTGTGCGCTCCAATTCCTCTATCAGCACGGGGTATGCGTCGAGTGGCCGCGGATCGATGGACTGCAAAGACCACGCCACGAGCACCACTTGCCGACCGTGCTGACGCGGGATGAAGTCCGCAGCGTGCTCTCTCGCATGTCAGGGACGCCCAAGTTGATGGCGAGTCTACTTTACGGGTCGGGGCTCCGACTCCTCGAGTGTGCGCGCCTGCGCATCAAGGATGTCGATATCGATGCGGGGCGCATCTTGATCCGCGATGGCAAGGGTAACAAGGATCGCTTGACCATGCTCCCGGCTCGCCTGCGTGAGCCGTTGCGGTTGCATTTGCGGGCGGTGAGGCGCCTCTTCGATGCCGATGTGGCATCAGGCGCGGGGTACGTCGAGCTACCTGGCGCCCTTGCGCTCAAGTACCCCAAAGCGGCGCGAGAATGGCCCTGGCAATGGGTTTTTCCCGCCACTCGCCAATACCGCGAGGCACGAACCGACCAACTTCGCCGCCACCACCTTCATGAAACGGTGCTCCAAAAAGCCTTCCGCGTCGCATGTCTCGCCGCAAACCTCTCGAAACGCGCCACCTGCCACAGCCTCCGCCATTATGACGGCAGCAGGATTATGCGGTCATCGTTGTGTGCTTCGCGTAGTCCGCCGGGACATTCCGCAGGAAAAAGCGAGCATTCTAGCTTGTTTTGACGGCATAATCGGGAGACTTCTGTGGCCAAGAGGCTCATGGCCACAGATTCCGATCTCGTGCTCCCACACCTTCGTGTCGGTGCACTCGCCGCTCAGCTGGGATCGTTCGCGAGCTACTTGGCCGAGCAGGGCTTCACCGAAGGACCGCTCAGGTACGCGGTGCGTATGGCTTCCGAG
>DATEDZ010000098.1:0-11691 GCA_035281385.1 Polyangiaceae bacterium | reverse complement strand
CCGAAATGCTCGGAGCATTCCGTGATCGCGTCCGCGACGCACGCACTCCTCGCCCGGCTCCTGATCGCCCTACCCGCCGCCGCTCGCGCTCACGGTGAGAATGCGGCGAGGCAGACCGACGCCCAGTCGTGACAGCGCCTGCCGTCCCGTTAGGACTGATGGCCGGAAAAGTGTTCTTGGCGTGTCGATGTCCGTCGCATTGGTGCGTTTGGTGCCACGGGCACCATGGCCGCTACCGTCCCGTCTGGCTGGGTGCGATCATGAGAGAGCGCAAACCAGTGCTTTATCACGGCTTTGTTCAACCAGAGCTGGTCGAGGTAGGCCGGAAGCTCGAACACCAGTCGGGACAGCGCGCCGCCTTCCGACGGGCGCACGGTGGGCTCGAGGTCGCGCAGCATGCGTCGGGAAACCGAGCCGCGAGGTCGTTGAAGAGGCGGGTCGCTTCGTCCCGGTTGCCGAGAGCGTCTTCGATCGCGGCCAGGCTCGTCAGCGAGACGGGCTGCCGATGCCTGCATCCGCCGGAAGGCTGTCGAGAATAGAATCCGGTCGCGATCTCGCTCGAAGGTGCTCCGTCCAGGCTCCGCAGCTGACTCGCTCACGAGCCCCTCGCTTGATACCCGCCTCGTCGAGAGCAGCTGATCCCAGTCCATGCTGAGGCAGCTTAGGTTACTGCGGTAGGAGCATGCAAAATTGTGTTGAAGCCCTTGGCGTCGCGCGTGCGTGTTGCATTCGTTGCCAAACAGGGCGACGGTAGCGTCAGCGTCTGAATCGCTCGAGGAGGAAGTCATGGCTACGTTCGGCGACCGTGAAGCGGCGGATGGTACGTCCCGTGTCGTCGCTGCGGCCAGGCTAGTAAGGTTAGCTTGTTGGACTGTCGTGACGCTTGTGGTGTGCACAGCCTTCGGCGGTTGCACAATCAGGACTGGTGACAACGTTGACGCGAACGGCGGTGAGAGTTCATGCGACGAATCGCCGGCTGCGACTGACACATGCGACGAGGTTGACCGCTTGCCCACCAGCGACAAGCGCGCCGCTGCCGAAGCTGGCGAGGCAGCGCTGACGCGGGACGGAAAGTCACTGGCAGACGCTTGGGCAGACCCCGCGGCGTTCCAACTGTTTCAGGAGGCTGCCTACCGTTCGGCGGGCTGCGACCTGATGGAGCATGTGATGTCCGACGCCGGCAAAGTCCAGCAGGGGCTGCACGTCGACGCGGGCCCGGACTACTACTGCGGGCCCGGACACGGATCCGACAGCCTCTTTGTGCCGGCGGTGTCAGGTTGCTTGAACGATCTGTGTCGCGCGCACGACGCCTGCTATGCGCAATGCTCTCGCCCCACTGGCTTGGCGTGCATGTGGGGTGGGCCGACTTCTGCCTGCGACGACCCATTTATGGAGGCCATAACGGGGTGCGAAGATGATTCGAACGAGTTCGGTTCCTTCCTCGTGCGGTTCCTGGCCACCGGTCTTTACACTTCAGGGATTACCGGGTTGGGGTGTCCTGCAGACATGACATGCCCGGGCAACGGACCTTGCCTCACGGATCGTCCATCGGAAGCGTGCAACTACTGTCTCGAGAAGCGCGACATCGGCGGCGTGTGTCTGGAACGGGCGTGCCAGGACGACCCCGACGAAACCACCTGTTATGCGGCCAATTGTCCAACAGTGAGCGGTTGCTATGGCGGCTACGATGTCCCAGTTCCCCCAGCCACTATGCCGCCGATCCCAGACGTCGACCCGAACTCTCGCTGGTCCCTTTCAGTTCTTCAGGCAGTGATCCCGGACACCAAGCCGACTGGCGAGACTTGGGATGCTGATGCGGGCGGCGTCGCCAATCCGGACGTGGTGATCGGTGTCCGCGCGGGCCAGCCTGAAGCCGCGCAAGCCGGTACCGTGGAGGTGCGAGACAATCTCGCGCCGACGTGGCCCGACGCGCTGCCTCTTGTCGAGGCGACTGCGCTCGACCTTCAGACCTTCATCGAATTCTCCGCGACGGATGTTGATCTCGCGTTCGACGATCCGATCGGCACCTGCTCGACGGCTGCGGTTGCGAGCGACTTCACGGGCGACCCAGTGGCGTTCGAGTGCGCCGATGATACCGGCCTCATCTTCACCGTGTACTTCGCCTTGAAGCCCGTGGAGTAGTACTCAGGGATCTGAGTCAGGGACCTGATCTCCACAACCGCCGAACCCCCCGCATTGTGGTTTTGTCTACGCCGCGTTCGGGATCGCGAAGGTTGTCGAGCGAGGCGCGCGTCCCGAGCTTCGATTCTTTGAGTCGTCGCGCTAGCCGACGGTTGTCGCGGCGCTCTGAGCGGTACACCCACGTGCAGGGTGGATGCGACGCGGGCGATCGGCTTGTCCGCTGTGTGATGCGAGCAAAGCGTTGTGATTCTCCACGAAAGTCAGGGTCGACACGTATCGAGTGACTTCCAGTGCCCGTTCGCGGAATCGGCGACGCAGTTCTTGCATGACTTCCTTACGACTGCGGCGCGCGCGCGTTCGCCGCCTCCGGTTGGCCGAGGATCATGAACTTGACATACTCAGTCCGGTTCAGGATGCGGCTCCGAACATTCGCGGCGCTTGACGTAGTAAGCAGAAAGAAGGCTTCCGAATCAAGCCACTCAGATACTGGTGTGCGTGGCCCAGACGCCACCGTGGGATCCTCGAGAAGCGCGAGATGCGCCCCACCGCCAGTGCGTCGAACCGCACGCGGGGAGTGGTGCGAGCCGTCGGCGTCTTTCGGAATCCCATGGGAAAATTGGCGCTGATGAAGTCCATCACGGCGGTGAATCGCGCGCGGTAGCTGTCCAGAGAATGCGCTGGCTGTCCTCAAGTTGGTGGATCGCCTCTTCAAGGAGGGCCTTGGGCATCGTGGAAACGGGAGTCGCCATGGTCGCAGGCTACAAGAGCGCCTCCTGTCAGACAAAGGGGGGTGAGCACTCAGGGACCTGAGTCAGGGACCTGATCTCCAGAGACGCCGAAACCCCCAGCTTTCGCCGGGGGTTCCGGGGTGGAGGCGCCGGGAATTGAACCCGGAGCCTGAAGCTGCCTATCGCCTGGAGTTGGCGCGGGGCGCGCAGTTTTGACGGTCGAAGACTCGGGGCTTGACGTCCGGCGCGGTCGGGTCGCTGGCGTGCCAGGAAGCCTCGCCGTGCACATCGAGTTTGTAGACGAGCGTGAGCGGCTTGGTGCCACTTTCGCCGACGACCTTTCGGTAGACTTCCTCGGGTGAGCACATCGGCTCCGGCAGGGCCTTACCCGATTCGTCCTTGGTCGTGCTGCCATTGAGGCCCGAGCGGTCGTAGCTCACGACGAACGAGCCAATTGCGGTGGGTGGCCTGAAGGGCGAAGGGCCGTAACGAAACTTGGCGCTGCCTCCGGCGTCGGTCTGCACGCCACGCCCGGTCAGGTGCGTGACCTCGATGCCGAGCAGCCCGGCCTCGGGCTGCCAGGCGTTGGCGCGCGCCTGTGCCCGACCCATGATGGTGCTGAGATCGACCGCGCTCCCGGTCAGATCCGAGGCGCTCGCTACAGCTGCGGGTGGCGCTGCGGCGGCCTGGCTGGCCGCGCTGGCTGCCGCCTTTCTCATCTCCAGAGCGTTCTCGCGGCGCACGCTCTGCATGGCGTAGCCGCAGACCAGAACCAGACCGAGGCCGCCGATCATCAGCGCCAGCGGCCGGCGCTCCCGAGGATCCTGCGCGCGAGTCGAGATGAGCCCCACGAGCGGCACGCAGATCACGATCAACGTCGACAGCGTGAGCTCGTCGATCTCGCCAGAGCGCCAGATGATCCAGGCGCGCCACAGCAGGCCGCTCGCGATTGCCGCGAATCCCAGCAGCACCAGGGCGCTGAAGACGTGTTCCAGCATCTCAGCCGAGCCCATTCAGGTCTAATAACAGATCCGCGGCCAGCACGACGTGCTCGACTGGTTCGGAGCGAGCCACGATCGCGCGGACCTCGGTCAAATAGGCCTTCTGCAAGTCGCGTAGGCGCTCCAGGTCGGCCGACGAGACGCCGAGCAGGTTGTACATCAGACCGCGGTCGCCGGCTTCGATGCGAGCAGCGCCGCGCCGCAGCCACCAGGCGCGCAAGCGGCGTGCGGCGTCGGGATCGCGGCGCGTGTCGAGCGCCATCACGTTTTCGATCTTCCAGCGCGCATCGGCCCACACGATTTGTCCGCTGTCCTGCAGGCGTTTCAAACACTGCGCCTCCTCCTCGAGCGAGATGCCGATGCGACTCGCGATCCAGCCGCTGCGGTGCTGGGCCAGTGCGGCGTAGCTCGAAAGCTCGAGCGCGCGCAGCACGGCTTGCGACCACGGCTCCTCGTAGGCCAGACGGCGCGCGGCCGTGAGCTGCTCCCAGGTTTGGCGCACGCTCGGCAAGGCGCGCGGATCGGTCAGCTGCTCGATGAAGTCGAGCAGACGCAGCGACGAGGCCTCGATCAGGCGCAGGAAGTCGGGCAGGCGGGGCTCGGCGTCACCCGACAGGAACCGGGCGACCGCGAAGCGGCTCTTGCCGCTGTAGCGTGAGAGCTCGACGACGCCGGTGCTGCCGCGCAGATCCGACAGGAACGCCGCGACACCGGCGGGCGTCGCCGGATCATGCTCGTCCAGCCAGCGCGGCGCCGTGCGATAGAACTCGCGGAACGCGCCATTGATATCGACGCCGACGCGCGCCGCGACCTGCAAGGCACGCGAGGCGCTCGGAAAGCTGTGCCCGCGCTCCCACTGATGCACCACGTTGCTCTTGGCCCCCAGCCGGCGGCACAGCGCCTGTTGCGAGCGTTTTCCGCGCAATCCCCGCAGCAATTCGGCCGCCAAAAGCTCGAAATCCATATGTAGAGTTTCGCACATTCAAACGCGATATGGGGCCATGAAATGTGCGAACTGGATATTGCGCGGCTCACGGCCGGGGCCTACGCTGAACTCAACTTCGGAGGCCTCCGGTCATGCGACGTAATCTGTTCCAAAGCTTCGGTTTCGCCCTGCTGGCGTTCGGCTGCGCCGGCGGACAATCCGGCGACCTGTCGGGCAACAACGACGGCGGTGAGGGGACGCTCGGCGGTCAGTGCGAAGAGCACGAGCAGAAGCTTGGCGGCTTCGACGAGCCCACCGACGCCGGGACGGCCGAACAGATCCTGGCGTTCGCGGAACGCTCGTTCGAGGCGCCGCTCAGCTGGAAGACCGCGCAGAGCGGCGCCTGGGAGCTCAGCGCAACCGGTGCCGACACGATTCATCTCGACGTGACTCGGGGAGCCAGCGCGTACTACGTCACCTACACGCCCAAGCAGGACGACAGCGGCATCGAGATCGGCGTCAGCTGCCCGCAGCCCGCGCTGGGCATCGAGGTGCACATCGACGTGACGAGCGACAGTGGCGCGCTCGCCGAGTCATACGACACCTTGCTGCTGGCTACGTCCAGCGAGCTTGCGACGCTGTACATCCCGATCAAGCTCGATGAGCTGGGTGGCACGCTGGCAGTCAACTATTCGAATCCGAACACCGAGCTGGTGCAAGCGAGCTTGAGCGCCACCTTGATGGCAGAAGGCATGACCGGCAGCTTTTCTGCGATCGAGCAAACCATGCACGGCAGCGGACCCGACGGGGCTGTCTCGGCGGGCGCTGGCGGGGTACTGGCAGTCTGGCCCGATAGCCCGGCTTGCGCCCAGCAACACGGGCCGAGCTCGGGCCTGGGCGTGACGGCAGATCAAAACGCGCTCGGCATCACGGGCGACGCCGCCGCAACGCTGGTCTCGGACACCACGCCCGCCGCCGTAACTTGGGTCGACGGCACCGAAACGGAGCTCACGCTCACCGCAACGATTGAAGGTGACGGTTGCCTGCGGGCGGCCATGTACAGCGGGCTCGAGGATGGCGCGGCAGGTAGCGTGACTTACCCGGCGCGCTTCCAGGTGAGCAGCGCCGACGGCAGGCTCGAGGGCGAGTACCTCGGCACGCTCGTGACCTCACCGAATGGCGACCAGCACACCATCGGGGCAGAGGCCACGCTGGAGCTGGCTCCTGATCAAGTGGCGCAGAGCGGCTTCACGTCCGTGGAAGTCCCGGAGGGCGTCCACCGCATTGCAGCCGCGCTCTCGGTCACCATCGAGGACGGGCAGGTTTCGGGCTGGGTGCGGCTCAACGCCTTGACCGATCCGCCCTGTCTCACCGATCCGCCCGAGCCGATGGAGACACCCGGCGGCGGCATGTCGGTCCCCGGCTGCGAGGGCACGCACGTCCAGCAGCTCGAAATCGGCGTCTGGCTCGCGCCGTAGGTCGCATCCGCCTCACGGCTTTTCGACAATGGCGCGGCGTACGGCCGCAAGCGGGGCCGAATCGTCGAGCTTGAGTGAACCATCCGCCGCTCGCGTCACTCCCAGGTCCCGCAGCAGGCCGGCCAAGTCGAAGGGGCTGCCGCTCCGTGCGTGCAGCTGAGCGATGCGGCCGAGCGTGGGCGAACCGAGTGCCTGGTCCACGGTGTGCAGTGCGTCGCTCATCGACCACACTTCGCTGGCGTTGCCGCCCGCATCGTGCAGCGCGCGCAGCCCCACCTCCAAACCGCGATCCAGCTGGCGCTTGCGCGCCTCGACGTCCGCCTCGAAGCAGGCCAGAGCGCCACCCCAATAGATGCCCCGAAAGTCGTGTGCTTGCTCCAGACCATCGCGCGTGTAAGCGGGCAGGCCCTGCGGCATCGCCTTTTCGGCTTCGTCCCACATCTCGCGTTCGGTGTAGAGGCCAGCGCGCACGCGGATGATCGGCTCGTAGTACGTCGCGAGCCCTTCATCGAGCCACTTGCCCTCCTCGAAGAAGCTGGGAAAGCCGAGATGAAACAGCTCGTGTACCAGGATCCAGTCCGCGTAGAGCTTCTTGCGTGTGGCGCGCTGACCGATCACGAGCCCGATGCCCGGTTGGCTTTCGGGTAGCACCTTGCCGAACACGACCCCGTCACGGCCCGCGGCCGGAACCACGAACACGGTGGCCCGCGGTACCGGAAAGCCGCGGTAAAAGTCGCGCACCGCGTCCGCCGATGCCTGGATCCACTGGCTGAGATCGTCGAAGGATTGGTCGAGCTTGCCGTCGAGCTTGACGACTTCGAGCGTAGCCCCGGCCACATCCAGCTGCTTTTGTTCGAGCTTCCCGAAGGCGAAGTAGGTCGCGACCGAGATCTCGTGTGCCATGAGCCGGTAGCTGCCGGGCTCGCCATCGCGCTTCAACCCTGCGGTGACGCTCAGTCCCGGAGCGGGCTCGATTTGCACCTTGACCGGGATGTCGGTGGTGAGCGGCTCGGGCACGAGCAGTACGCTGGACATGGCTGCGATGTACGATGCGCCGACGCGCGCCGCGCTGTCGAACCTGCTGCCCTGGCGCGATAGCCGGTCGAGATCCACGACGTAGCTGAGGCGACCGTCGTCACTCCGAAAGCTGCCAGACTTGCCGGTGGCGGTAGCGTGGATGCTGGATGCCAGGTAAGGCGCGGCGCTGCGAAATCGCATCGCTCCGCTAGCGTTGCAGCGGGCGTCGACCTGGACGAGCCCTTCCGCTTCGACGCGCAGTCGGTACTCGCAGCTCGCGACGCTCGTCGCGACTTGCGGGCGGGCGTCGGGCGGGTGACACGCGCAAGTGGCGATCAACGCGGCGAGCGCCAGCCGCTTCATACGCTGCCCTGGGGACCAGGCGGCGGCGGAGCCGGGGGCGGCTTGGCCATCCCCATCGCGAAGGCTTGCGCTGCATAGGGCAACACCAAACCAGGCAAACCTTGTTTGGGTGCGAGCTGCCCGACCAGCCCGAACAGCAGCGCCAGTGTGCGCTCGACGTAGAAGTAGCCCTCCGGATACTCCACGCTCTTCATCACCTGGCGCAGCCTGCCGCGCATCTGATCGTAGCCTGAAAGCTTCTCCATCTGCTCCCGGTCGAGCTTGGAAAAATCCTGGATTTTGACGGAGCCCAGCACGCTCAGGTACTCGCGGCCGACGCGCTTCAGAAGCTCGCGATCCCCGCCCTCGGCGACGAAGCCCATGCGCTCGAGACCGCCCAAGATCTCGTCGTCGTTCTTGGTCATCACCCCCAGCACCACGCGCTTCATGCCCTGCTGCAGCCGCTCGGTGACCTCCTCGACCGCTCCGTAGTCCAAGATCACGAGCTCTGGTCCCGGGCGCACCAGGAAGTTACCCGGGTGCGGGTCGGCGTGAAACACGCGATGCTGAAACAGCATCGTGAAGTAGCAACCGACCAGCAGCTTGGCGACCGCTTCGGGAGCGACGCCGATGCCGGCGAGCCCCTCGCGGTCGCTGATCTTCACGCCGCTTTCGAACGACATCGATAGCACGCCGGCTCGAGTCAGCTCGTCTTCGACGCGCGGCACGATCACGTCCTTGTGGTCCGCGAAGATGGCGCGCACCTGCTCCATGTTCTCGCGTTCGTGCACGTAGTCGGTTTCGCGAGCCAGCATGGCTGCCAGTTGCTCCAAGATGCGCTCGACGCGCGACACTGGCAAAAGCAGCTTCACGACCGGCAGCAGCGAACGCAGCACGCCGAGATCGATGCGGATCAGTCGCTCGATCTCCGGGTAGAGCACCTTGACGGCCAGCGGCCTGCCGTCGCGCGTCGTGGCGTGGTGCACTTGCGCCAGCGACGCGGCCGCCACCGCGCTCTGGTCGAAGCTGCCGAAGCGCGCCAGAGCGTCGGCCCCGAACGCTTCCTTCAGGCGCCCCTCGATCTCCTTGAACGGGCGCGCCGGCACTCGATCCTGGAGCTCCGCCAATGTTTGCCCGTACGCGGCGGGCAGGAAGGTCCCCATCACGCTCAGCACCTGGCCCGTCTTGATGAAGACTCCGCGCAGCTCCACGAAGCCGTCCGCCAGTCGCCGCGCGTTCTTGCGGTGAGCGGCTTCGAAGCGTGTGCTGCGCGTTTGTTCCGATGTAAAGCGCGTAAGCACCCACACCAGCGCATAAGAGGCGATGATCGTCCAAAATAGCCGCAAGGCTCGGAATGCGCGCAGCACGAGGCGTGGAGGAGCTTAGCAGCGCGACTCTAAGCTCGAGCTTTGCGATTTCGCCTCGGGAATAGTAGGGCTGCTCGCGGGTATCGACGTGGTCGCGTGAGCGGTTTTCTCGTGGCTCGCGGCTTCCCTGACGATGGTGATCTTTCCTTCCAAGACCGCGAAGCTCGAGTCTAGGACCCAGAGAAAGTGCCGTATTTTCGCGACCTAAGCTCGTTTCCAGAGGGCCGGCGGCTGGACTCGAGGGGCGCGAGCGGGAGGCGCGCCTTAAGCAGCGGCGACGAAACGCCGTACTTCTTCGTTGAGTCTCAAGATGGCCAGAGGTCAAGGAGTCGGCGACACTCGTCCCAAGGGGCTTCTGTCATGAAGATCCTGCTGGCTGACGACGAGCCCATTGCGCGCACGATGCTCGAGCACTGGCTGGCCGGCTGGGGCTACCAAGTCACGCTGGCGCGCGATGGCGAGTCGGCGCTGCAAGCCCTCAAGGCCGATTCCGAGCTGCGGCTGCTGGTGGTCGATTGGGTGATGCCGAAGAAGGACGGCATCGAGGTATGCAAGGCCATCCGCAGCGGGCCGCAGGAGCCGTACGTCTACATCGTGCTGCTCACCGCCAAGGACGACAAGAGCGACATCATCGCGGGTCTCGACGCCGGCGCCGACGACTACCTGGTCAAGCCGTGCAATCCACTCGAGCTCAAGGTACGGCTCCGCGCCGGACGCCGTGTGATCGAGCTGCAGGAGCAACTGGTCAAGGCGCGCGAGAGTCTGCGCTTCGAGGCCATGCACGATTCGCTCACCGGCTTGCTCAATCGGGGAGCCGTGCTCGAGCAGCTGAACAAGGAGCTGGTGCGGGCTTCGCGCCGCGGCTCGCCGGTCGCGGTGCTGATGGGCGACCTCGATCACTTCAAGAACATCAACGACGAGCATGGTCACGCCGCGGGCGACGTGGTGCTGCGCGAGGCTGCGCGACGGCTCAAGGTCGGCGTGCGCGCCTACGACTCGGTCGGCCGTCTCGGCGGTGAGGAGTTCATCGCAGTCTTGCCCGAGTGCGACGCCAAGACCGGGCTGAGCGTGGCCACTCGCCTGTGTCGATCGCTGGCCGAAACACCGACTCAGTACGGCGCCGCCTCCATCACGCATAGCATCAGCCTTGGTGTGGCCGCGACCGACCAGTTCGGCAGCGCGCGCGGCGACGAGTTGATACGTGCGGCCGACGCGGCCCTGTACCGTGCCAAGCACGCGGGGCGCTCGCGCGCGCTCCTGGCCATCCAAGAAGAATTCGAAGTGATCAAGGGAGTCACGGCCACCATTCCTGCGGCGGAATAGGACAAGGCTAGAACGGAGTGGCTGCAAACAGATCGGCGTTCTAGGCTGCCCGGCCGTTTGTCGAGGGCTAGGAAGCTCAGAAGTCTGGAATAGGTTTGGGGTTTGTCGTCCGCGCCGCGAGCACGCTTCGAGTTCGTTGGTGAAACGGACAAGCGTTTCCCACTAACCTGGCCACGGGCTCGGTTCAGGCCGAGTCGCCCCTTCAACAGCAGGGAGAAGCCCATGAGGAAGCAACGACTCATTGCGTGCAGCGCCGTGCTGGTCGCGTTCATCGCGGTCAGCTCGGCCCAAGCCGGACCGGACGCCCCCGGTCGAGGCGCGCCCGGAAAGCCCGAGGCCGTTGGTAATCCAGGAAAGCCCGAAGCCAAGCGCAACCCAGGCAAGTCCGAGATGGCCGGCGATCTAGGAAAACCCGAAGGGAAAGGCGAGGGCAACAAGCCCGGTGCCGGTTCGGACAAAGACAAAGACAAGGACAAGGGCGACCCTGGCAAGGACAGGGACAAGGACGAGCTCGGGCAGGGCAAGGCTCTGGCGCACGGCGCGCTGCGCGCGCTCATCGAAGACCTGCAGCAGGGCAGGGTCAAGAAGGCTGAGCTGAAGGAGCACCTCGCCAAGCTGCGCGACAACATGGCCGAGCGGCGCAAGCAGCATCAGGTTGAGCTCAAGGCGCGCTGGGGAGCGACACTGGCCATGCCGCCAGTGCGTGAGGAGCTCCAGCATCACGCGCGCCGCATGGCGCGCCTCAACCGCGCCATGTTGCTGGCTCAGACCGAGCTGACCAAGGACAAGGACAAGGTCGTCGAGCGCATCCAAAAGCTGATCGACAAGGAGCAGCAGCGCCACGACCGCGCCATGGAGCGCTTCAAGTCGATGCCCAATACGCCTGCGGCTTCGGCGGCTTCCGCCGCTGCGGCGGCTCCCGCCGTTTCGGCGGCCGCGAAAGCAGGTGACAAGTGAAGCGCCCGATTGCCGCGCTCGGCGCGCTGTGCCTGTTGGCCGCTCTCGGCTGCGACAAGAAAGAGACTCCAGCCACGCCTGCTGTGGAGCCGACGCCCGCTGTCGTCCCGGCAGCTACTCCGGCCGCGGTAGCCGAGCCGGTCGTCGACGTGGACGCCCTGCCGGTCGAGGAACAGTACGAAGCCGAGGCCGAAAAGGAGATCACCGTGGACAATCTCACCGCCAAGCTCGACGAGCTAGAGAAGGACCTGACGGCGCCGTAGGAGGCTGGTGTTTTTCAAACCCAGCCTCCTAGGCTTCTGGTTCTCAGGGAGGAGGCACGCGCCTCCTCCCCTCAAGAAGCAAAGCTTCTTGAGCCTCCCCTCTACGCGGCGGCTCCGCCGATTTGGACAGCTGGTGTTTCACACCAGC
>DATEDZ010000097.1:0-23119 GCA_035281385.1 Polyangiaceae bacterium | reverse complement strand
CGCGCTCGGTGCTCGGAGGGCCTACGGATGAGGGGCGTTCGAGCTACCAGATAGCGCTGACGGTGTGCGAGAGCTGCCAGCGCGGGCAGCAGCAGGGCCGCGGCGAGCTGGTCGAGGTCGGCCCGGAAGTTGTCGAGATGGCGGCCTGCGACGCGCAGCACCTCGGTCGGCTGCAGCCAGTGACAAAGCACGCCCACGTGGGCGGCGGAACTGCTACGCGCGCGACGCAGACGACTGCGCCCGCGGTGCGCCGCCAGGTTCTGCGACGCGATAGTGGGCGCTGCGTGGTGCCAGGTTGTTACCACGCAAAATGGCTGGACGTGCATCATCTCGAGCCGCGCGCCGAGGGCGGCGGTCACCAGCCGGATAATCTCATCACGTTGTGCGGTGCGCATCATCGCGCACTGCACCGAGGGCACCTTGTCGTCGAAGGCAGCGTCGCCGCCGGCCTAACATTTCGGCACGCCGACGGCAGCCCTTACGGTGCAGCGGTTGCCGGCGGCGCTGTTGACGTGCGGGCGAAGGCGTTTCAGGCGCTACGCGGGTTGGGCTTTGGTGAAGGCGAAGCACGGCGGGCGCTCGGGCAGCTGGCCCACGTGGGCGGCGCTGAAAGCGTCGAAAGTCTCGTGCGTTGCTGCCTGCTCCTCTTGACGGAGCGAATCGCTCAGGCCGGATGACACGTGAGACCCGCCTGCCGACGCCGGTCCGGCCGTGAGCTCGCAGAGTCGTCACACTGAACGCCTCTCATATTGTCGAATTGGTTAGGCGGCGTCCATGAATAACCGAAGCGGTTTTTCGCACGCGGCAGCCTGGGACAGTCCATCGGCGCGCCCGATGGATTCCATTATTTACCGACATGCATTAGCTTAGCTTAGCTAGTATGCGTGTGCGTATGGCTATCGGAGCGACGGCACCATGTGACGAATCATGAGACGTGCCCGCGCCCGTATCGTGCCCGTGCCTGATGGTCCGTAAGACACCGAGTCGCTCACAGGTCGTGTTTCGCGCGCAGCAGCTCTACCACCGCGCTGCGCTGCCGGTCGTTCAGCTCACTTGCGTAGTGAACTACTTCATGGATTGAGCCGCGGAAGGGAAAGTTGTTGCTGGCGTGACCCTTGTCTCCCACTCGAACCGGCACTGTGGGTGCCGAGGTCGTCATGGAGCCGAGCGTGCTCGAACCCACCTCCAAGTAGTCGCGGTAAGCGCGTGCTGTACCGGAGGCTGACAGTATCAATCCGAACACGTAGGTCGCGTCTTTCACGAAGCCGTTTTGGGTGTTGAAGTTGGTCGCGTAGCTCGACGTTCCGTTGTAGACGCGGACACGGACGCGAGGTGTCGACGTGTCGTCGTCGAAGTACAGACTGACCCCCATTTTGCCGATCGCAGCGTTGCCGTCAGCCGTCGCCAGGAAGTAGCCCTCGTCTTCGCGCGGTGTCGTGCTGATCGTCTTGGGTCGAAACACGACGAATAGCGTCCCGGCGTTGTGCAAAAAGCTCCAGTCCGACGCCACGCCATTTCCGACGAGGTAGCGCGTGCCCTGCATGTCCACCCCAGCGCTCAGCCACTGCGGTTGTTTGGCGACTGTTGTTTGCAGAACATCGTGGGTAGAGCCGCCTGCTTGCGTAAGCCAGCGCTCGACATTCGTGCCGCTGAGTTGCAGCTGGCTAACGTCATTCCCTAGCCACCAATCGAGGTCGGGCAACTCTGTGAGCGCGGCGAGCGTTTCGTGCGGCAAGTTGATGCTGCGCAGCTGCAGGTCATCGTCAACGATGAAGCAGGCCGTCTCGCCCGGCACGAGCTGGTAGTCGTACAGACGATTGAATGCTGTCGCATCCAAGGTCACCAAGTCGTTGGGTGACAGGAGACACAGCTGTTGCCCAATCTGTTTGTTCTCGATCAGGGTCACCTCACGCGGTACTGATGTGATGAGCTCTTGTAGCGAGCCAGCGGCCGCGTCGATGCTGTTACCCGTGAGCGACACCGAGACCACACCGACGGACGTGGAGGCACCGCTCAAGCTATATCCCCCCTCAGGTGTCTGGATGAGCCCCAGGTTGTCCTCTCCGCCGATCGCAAATGTTGGGCAGTTGTGCAGCGTATTGGCAAGGAACACGCCGGCCGCGTCATCGTTCCCGCCCACCACGTTGGCGCAGTTGGGCCAATCCCTGATCAAGTTACCGGTGATGACCGAGTTCGTAAGCGGCATGCTCAAACCGACATAGGCGTTGGCGGTTGGCCCGGGGCCCGCAATGAAGTTGTCCGTGACCGTGGCGCCATTGCACGCGCGAATCGCGCTGCCGGCCGGCAATGGATCGGGGGGGCTCATCGCCTCCCAGCCCAAGCTCACCTCGAAGTAGTTGTTGCTGAGCGAATGCCGGTATTCGTGCAGGGCTGACGACCCGGGCGCGTTGTTGTCACAGGCTTCGACCCATGCCCGTGAATCGGGGTCGAGCGAGCTTTCCAGCCAGTTGTTGGTAAAATTGATGCCGATACCGCCGAAACGAACGCCACCGCCGGCCTGGAAATAGTTCTCCTCGATCAGCGCGACATTGACTCCGTACGTACCATTTGGCGCGTTCAGGGAACGGAGGTCGAGCGAGAACCCCTGCCCAATGAAGCGGTTATCGCGAATCGTCAGGTCGATGGCAGCGCCACCGCGGACAGCAGCCTGACCCGCGTTGATGCGGCTAAAGGCGCAGCGCTCGATGCGATGTGTGAAGCCGCCGTAGATCCGAATGCCGTCCACGTCCTGCTCACCCAGGTCGAACACCAAGCCGGTCACGCTGACGTGACTCAACGCCACCGGCGGATCCGTCTGCTCCATGAGGTCAAGAATCGGTGCTCTCAGGCAGCGGCGATCGTACTGGTGGGCGGGCGTGCATTCCTCCGCGCCGCTCTCACCGCCGCCGCTCCCGCCCTCGCCGCCGCTACCCCAGCCGACCGGCGAATCGAAATTGGGTCCCGCGACCAGCGCAGCGCCCCTTCGACCGCGAAATTTCGCTCCAGTGAGAGTGAGGGCATCGCAGCCGCGCAGCGTGTGCTCGACTAGGTAGCTGCCTGCCGGGAACGCCAGGATCGCCTCGTCGCTGGTCGAGAGCTGCCCTGCGCACAGTTGGTCGATGGCTGTCTGGATGTAGCTCGAGAGATCGACGGTTCCGGTCCGATCCAGAATCCCCGCTTCCAGACCGTCCGGGATAGCGTCGAGCACGTTATAGCCGACGCCTTCGTCCGTATCGATCCAGACAGGGGTGCTCTCACCTCGGATGGGCCCTCCCCCATCGCTGCACCCAGTTGCAAATAGACTTATGCCTAGCCCTAGCTTGAAGATGTTGCTCATTGCGCCTCTCCTTAGGACGACCCGCGTCGCGCCCTGACTGCAGTCTACGTCACTTCCCGTCACGGGTGCGGATGGGGGCCCGAGACGATTCCGTCAGCCTCACGATCTGACGGAGGTGCAGCATCGACCTGCCGTTCAGCGGCTCGGAAGTGACCGTCAGCGGGCTCCGAAGTGACCGTCCTCCTCTCGAAAATCCCTGAGGCGGCGTAGGGCGCGGAGCGCGAGCAGTCCGCGTTCAACCGGGAAGAAGGCCAGGAAGGGCACGAAGGACAGCGGGTAGGCGAACGTGATGCGCATGGTGACCTCCACGCCGATGTGGAAGGCCCAGGCGCCCAGCGTCCACGCCAGAGCCGCACGGCGGTGAGCCAGCGCCAGCGGGGCGCCGAGCTCGATGAGCAGCGTGAGCACTGCCAGCGGGGCAAACAAGGCTGGGTGGCGCACCAGCCACACGCCCATGTCCGACGCTTCGCGCCCGAGCATCACCTTGCGCAAGTTGTCGAAGGCTACCTGCGCTCGCAGCTGTTCGCCGCCGGCCCAGGCTAACCCGCCGAGCTTGAGCTTGGCGACGCCGGCGATCAGGTAGACCGTGATCGTCACGACGCACAGCGCTCGGATGACCCAGCCGTAGCGACCGTGCTCACCTTCCGTCGCGGCCGGCCGCCCCTGCTGCCGCCAGCGCCGCGCGTCCAGGCTCAGGGTGTCGGCGGCGGGCGCCACGGCCAGCAAGAGCGCATGAAACACCAGCAGATTGTCGGTGTGGTACAGCATACCCCACGAGCTTCGGTAGCTGGTGATCCACAGCAGTGATAGCGCGAAGGCGGGCGCTACGACACGGTAGCGGAAGCCGAGCGCAAAGGCCGCCCCGAGCGCGATCGCGACCACGACACTGCCCAGCACGACCGTGCTCGGCAGCGGCCGGGCCAGAAACCAGACCAGGCCGACCGGCGCAAACTCCCAGTCTTGGAGCGTCGCGACGTTACTGAGCGGCCGCAGGCGCGTGATGAGGTAGTAGGTCGCGAAGCCGCCGACCGCGATGCGCAGTAAGGCCAGCCGCGCAGCGGGAGCGGGCACGTACCACAGGGCCACAAGTCGCTCTTTCACGGCGCGGACCTGACCCGGCACTTGTGCAGCACATGGCGCTCGCTGGGCGTGGGCCCTGACACGAAGTAGGCGATCGGGTCGTAGCGCGTGCTCACGATTTCCACACGCTGCATGCCGCGCAACTTCGGCTCCTGCGGCACTCGCTTGGCGATGCGCTCGCACAATTGGCGCAGCGCCTTACGGCCCTGCGCGTGAGCCGTTTGTAGAGTCTGCACGGCCTGCATGGCCGCGCCGTTGGCGATGATCTCCGGCGGGACCATGATCTCGCTGCGGTCCGGCCGGACACCCTCCGCGGAGTAGAACATCGGTTCCGCCAGCGGCTCTGCGAACATCGGAAACGTGGACAGCGGAAACCCGTCATCCAGCGGGCTCTGCAGCATCGGGGAGGCCGCGACGAGTACCAGCCCCAGGCCCCAGGAAAAGGCGATCGCGCGCGACATGGCGATCCCTGCATAGCACTCGGGCGAGGCGAGGGTGACGGGAGCCGCCTAACTCTGCCAGAAGAACACATACCAGTTACGACGCCGAGGGCCTTCACGCGGAGCCCGTTGCAACCGACCTCGTGCAGCCAGATCTCACACTGCTGACCGGGCACCTACTTGATGATGTCGCCGCCGGATCCAGAAACGCCTTCGCGTAGACCTCAGCGATAGACAGTCTGATCTCTGGGACACCCAGCAGAAGATGGCCAAGGCTGGTTGAGCTACGGGTCGCCGGAGTACTGGAGACTCAAATGAGCGTGAGCGAGCCGACTCTGAGAGAGGCTGCGTTTCAACTTCTGGCAAGCAGCACCGGACGAAACGCCGACCGCTGAGGTCCTTGCGGCCGTTCGCCGCTTCGTATTGGCTGTCCGCGCCCATTCGCTGCCTTGGGCCGCGACCGTGGGCGCCGACTGGTGTCAAAGTCTTGAGCTCGTCGTTGGGAAGGGGTCGCCCGTAGGTAGATAGAAACGAGTCGAGGCAATTTGTCCCGCCACACCGTGGGTGTTTTCAAATACACGCTCGGTGTATCGTGGCGCCAATGTGTCGCGCGCCTATCCTCGCGCCCCTGCTCCGGCAGGGGAGTCGACTGGAGCCATGATCGGGCCCGGGGGGGCGAGTGGAGCGCGACGACTCTTGATCTGCCGAGTCGGTTCGGCGGTCTGCGGCATTCCGCTCGAGCACGTGCTCGAAACGATGCGACCGCTGCCAGTCGAGCCTCTAGCGCACATGCCAGGTTTCGTGGAGGGATTGGCACTGATTCGGGGTCGTCCCACACCGGTGCTCGACTCGCGGCGGCTGCTCGGCGCGCGACCGGCCGCGGCCACTCCCACTCGCTTCGTCGCTCTCCGATTGGGTTCGCGCTGCGCGGCGCTCTCGGTCGACGCCGTCGTGGGCGTGCGAATGGTGGAGGCGAGCGCGCTCGCCGAGCTTCCCGCCATTCTTCGTGACACCGAGCACGAGCACGTTGCCGCACTGGGCGCGCTCGATGCGGAACTGCTCCTCGTCCTCGAGCACTCACGGATTCTTTCCGAGGCGGCCTGGCTTGCCCTCGAGCCAGAGCTGGGAGCGACATGAGCCCACCGCTCAGCAATCGGGAGCTCGAGAGCTTCCACAGCGCGGTGACGGAGCGGCTGGGTCTTCGCTTCGACGACAGTCGATTGTCGCTGTTGGCTGAGGTGCTGCTGCGCCGTCTGGAAGCGCGGCGCATGGGCTGTGCGCCGTATCTGGCGGATCTCGCCAGTGACCACGACTCAGCGGTCGAGCTGCGTGCCTTGGCACGGGAGCTGACGGTCGGCGAGACCTACTTCTTTCGCCACGGCGACCAGTTCCAGGCCTTGCGCGAGGTGGCGCTGCCCGAGCGCCAGGCGGCGCGAGCCGCGTCGCGCCACTTGCGCCTGCTCTCAGCGGGCTGCGCATCCGGCGAAGAGGCGTATTCACTGGCCATCCTCGTGCGCGAGATGGGTATCGAGCCCGCCTTCCGGGTTGGGATCCAGGGTGTGGATCTCAACCCCGAAGCGCTCGAAAAGGCCGCGCGCGGCGTTTACTCGCCATGGGCCCTGCGCGAGACACCGCCCGAGCTGCGCCAGCGCTGGTTCCAAGGTGAGGGACGCGAGTACCGGCTCGCCCCAGCCGTGCGCGAAGCGGTCCGCTTCGAAGAGCACAACCTGATCGACCCCTCGACATCGGTCGTCGGGGGCGGCAGCTTCGACATCATCTTCTGTCGCAACGTGCTGATGTACTTCGCGCACGAGCACGCTGCCGCTGTGGTCGCTCAGCTCGCCGCCGCGCTGGCCCCCGGGGGCTTCTTGTTCTTGGGTCACGCCGAGACTCTGCGCGGCCTCTCCCACGCCTTTCATCTGCGTCATATTCACGACGCCTTTTACTACCAGCTCAAGGGCGAGCGGGAGCTTGCGGCTGCGCCCGCGCCGTTCGAGCCGCCTACGTTGGCGCCAGGCTACGTTGCAGCAGCTTCGCAGGTCCCCGCGCCGAGCAATTGGATGGGCAGTTGGCTCGAGACCGTGGAGCGCTCGAGCGAGCGCATCAAGAGCCTCAGCGCCGGCTCGACACGACCCAGGGCCCAGGTGTCTTCGCAAGAGATCGCATTGCCCGCCCGCGACCTGTCCGAGCCGCTAGCGCTACTTCGCAGCGAGCGCTTCGCGGAGGCGCTGCAGGTCATCTCCGAAGCGGACGCTGTGGCCGATCCGGCCGCCCTACTGCTGCGCGCCGCACTACTGACGCAGCAAGGTGCGACCGAGCAAGCCGAACGGACGTGCCACGACCTGATCCGTCTCGATGATCTCAACGCAGGCGCGCACTACCTGCTCGCCCTGTGCTTGGAACGGCGCGGTGAGAGCGCCGCGGCCATCGAGCACGACCGGACGGCCGTGTACCTCGATGCAGGCTTCGCCATGCCACATCTGCACCTCGGCCTGATGGCACGACGGCGACGCGAGGCCGACGCGGCCCGCCACGAGCTCGGGCAGGCACTACTACTGCTCGAGCGTGAGGACGAATCACGCTTGTTGCTCTTCGGAGGTGGCTTCAGCCGCAGCGCGCTGCTTGCGCTGTGTCGTTCGGAGCTCTCGAGCCTGGGAGGCGCACCGTGAGCGAGACCACGCATCGCGCCAGTACCATGGCGGCGCAGCTTCGCGCAGCCTTCGACGGCTCATTCGTCGAAGGCCGCGCCCCCGAGGCCCCGCCGCACATCGACGTGCTGGTGATTCGCGTCGCGGATCAGGGCTACGCCATGCGCCTGTCCGAGGTCCTGGCGGTCGTGGCGGATCGGCCGATCGTGCGGGCGCCGAGTCCGAGTCCCGAGCTGCTCGGCCTGGTCGGTGTGCGCGGTCAGGTCGTGCCCGTCTACGATCTGCGGCGGCTCTTGGGCTACGCATCCGGCCCGCCGCCGCGCTGGCTTGCCCTGGTGCGTGCGGCAGCTCGGTTTGGTCTCGCTTTCGAGGTGTTCGAGTCGTACCTACGCTTGCCAGCGAGCGACGTCGTGGTCTCGCCTCCGCGGGCAGGGGGTAGCGAGCCGTTTGCAAGTAGCAGCATCATCACGCCGCAAGGTCCTCGGCCACTCGTGGACCTGCTAGCGCTGTTTTCGACGGTACTAGGACGCTCGAGCCGCGATCACGGCCCAAGCCAACACGACCGGGCGCAGTAACGGGAGACACTTCGATGAATTGGACCTTTGGCAGGAAGCTAGCTCTGGGCTTTGCGGTGGCGATGATGACCGTCGCCGTGATCGGATTCTCGGGGCATCGAGCTACGGCTCAGCTCATCGAACACAACCGCTCTGTTGACCACACGGCACAAGTTCGGCGCGCGCTGACGCAGCTCTTGTCCGCCTTGAAGGACGCCGAGACCGGTCAGCGCGGTTTTCTGCTCACGGGCGACGACCGATTCTTGGCGCCCTATCAGAGTGGAATTGGCGAAGCCGAACGCTGGCTGGGCGAAGCCCGCCGCCTCACCGCTGACGACCCCGAGCAGCAGGCCCGGCTCGGCAAATTGGGGCCGATGATCCAGGATCGGTTTGCGCGACTCCGGAAGCGCATCGACGAACGGCGGAGTCAAGGGCTCGAAGGCGTGGCGCAGGTCAATGAGCTGCTGGTCGGCAAGGAACAGATGGACAGGATCCGTGAGCAGTTCCTCGAAGCGGAGAACGCAGAGAGCGCTGTGCTGGCGAAACGCCAGGCTCAAGCGGAGCAGGCCGCGGCATTCGCTCAGAGCACGATTCTTTGGGGGAGCATGCTCGGTACGCTGCTGGTGGTCGTCGCCGGTCTCGCCATTGCTCGTTCTTTGAGCGCCCAGATCGGCGTCGCGGTCCGTCACATCCAAACTTCGGCCGCAGAGCTGCAAGCGGCGTCCAACCAGCAGGCCACCGGCGCCAAGGAGCAGGCCACCGCGATGAACGAGGTGACCACCACCATCAGTGAGCTGCTCGCGACTTCGCGCCAGATCGCGGAAAGCGCGCGGCGCGTTGCCGACATCGCCAGCGAAACCGCCAGCCAGACGCGGGCCGGTGACGCCACCGTCGCGCGTGGGACGGAAGCGGTCAGCGGTATCAAGCGCCAAGTCGACGCCATCGTCAGCAACATGCTCGAGCTGGGCAAGAAGTCACAGCAGATTGGCTCGGTGCTCGAGATCGTCTCCGAGCTGGCCGAGCAGACCAATATCCTGGCCATCAATGCCACGATCGAGGCCGCCGGCGCCGGCGACGCCGGTCGCCGTTTCGGCGTCGTGGCCGACGAGATTCGGAAGCTTGCCGACCGGGTGGGCGGCTCCACCAAGGAAATTCGGGGTCTGATCGACGACGTGCGCGCTGCGGTCAACACCACCGTCATGACCACTGAGACCGGCTCCAAAGCGGTCGAGGCTGGCTCCGATCAGTTCGGTCAGGTAGCCAGCTCGTTCCGGCAGATCAGCGCTCAGGTGACCACGACGACGGAGGCAGCCAAGGAGATCGAGCTGTCGACGAAGCAACAAGCCACGGCTGTCGAACAGGTCAATGTCGCGATCACCAACGTCGCCCAGGCATCGAAGGAAAGCGAGGTCAGCACCGGGCAGACGCTACGCACTGCCTCGGAGCTTGCGACACTCTCACGCGACCTGCTCCGGCTCGTCGAAGCGCAGCGTCCGAGCGGTGTGCGCCGCGTCCCGGCGGAGGAGCGTGGCTGATTCGCTGAGATACTTCCGCGTGGAGGCGCGCGAAATCCTCGAGCAGCTCCAGGCGGGCCTGCTCGAGCTCGAGCGCGAAGGGGTGAAGGAGGCGAGCGTGGCGCGGCTGCTCCGCTTAGCCCACACGCTCAAAGGGGCGGCGCGGGTGGTCAAACAGCTCGAAATTGCAGGTCTTGCCCACCGACTCGAGGACCAATTGGTCCCGCTTCGCGGCCCCCCGCGCTCCATAACTACTCAAGAAGGGGAACAGTTTCTCGTGATCGTGGACGCCATCGCGCGTCAGGTGAGGGGGCTTAGCCCACCGCCCACCGAGTCAGCCTCGGGCGAGCCAGTCGAAACGAAGGCTCGAGCCAGCACGTCCGGCAAGGCCCAAGCCGACGAACCAGTTCGGGTGGGCGCGGCGCCGCTCGAGCACGTGGAGGGCTTGATGGATGGCGTGACGGAGCTCGGCTTTCAGCTGGCGACAGCGCGGCACGCGCTGCCCGGCCTCGCACGCAGTCGCGGTTTGGCCGAGGAGCTCGCCGCACGTCTCGATCCGCGTCGCGGCTCGGAGCTGGGCTCCGGCGCCCTGGTCACGCTTCGCGCACTGGCTGGCGAGCTCGAATCGAGACTGTCGGGGGTACAGCGGGAGGTTTCGAGCAGTTTGGAGCGCGCCACGCGCGAGCTCGGTCAAGTTCGGGATCGGGTCGACCAGTTGCGGCTGGTGACGGCTGCAACGATTTTTGGGTCGCTCGAACGCGCGGCGCGCGATGCGGCCGTGAGCCTGGGCAAACAGGCGGTGTTCGAAGGCCGCGGGGGCGATGTGCGACTCGACGCGGACGTTTTGAATGCAGTGCAGCGCGCCTTGCTGCAAGGCGTTCGCAACGCGGTCGCCCATGGTATCGAGGCTGGCGCCGAACGCACGGCGAAGGGTAAGCCCGCGCAAGGCCGCGTGACCGTTGACGTTCAGCGTCGTGGCAGACAGATCAGCGTTGTCTGTCAGGACGACGGGCGCGGCGTCGATCTGGATGGGGTGTGGCGCGAGGCTGAGCGTCAGGGGCGGCTCGCAGCTGTACCCGAGCAGCCCAGCACCGATGCGCTGCTCGAGCTGTTGATGCGGGGTGGTCTCAGCACCTCCGCGACGGTCAGCGAGATGGCTGGACGCGGCGTTGGGCTCGATCTGATCCGGGAGGCGCTCGCGAGCGTGGGAGGCACGGTCGTGCTGCGCACCACGCCGGGCGCTGGTACGACCCTCGAGCTCAGTGTGCCGGCGTCGATGTCGGCGCTCGATGTCCTGATCGTCGAGGTCGGTGAAACACTGCATGCCATTCCCCTCAATGCCGTGGTTCAGGCAGTTCGACTCGCAAGCCGAGAGTTGAGTCGCACCGCCGACTCGACGTCGCTGCTGCTCGAGGGGCAGGTGATCCCGTTCGTGCCGCTGGCCTGGTTGCTGAAGGCCGGCGATGTCGAGGATGCAGCGCGAGCAAGCTGGTCCACCGTGATCATTCGCGGGGACAGTGGCCTGCTTGCCATCGGTGTCGATCGGCTGCTGGGAAACGAGGGAGTGGTGGTGCGCGCGCTACCTGAATCCGTGGAGATCGACCCGACGGTAAGCGGCGTGACCCTGGACGCCGACGGCAACCCCCGTCTGCTCTTGGACCCCGATGGGCTCGTGCTGGCGGCACGCAGCACTGCACCAAGGCCCGCTCAGCGCGAACGCAGAAAGCGATCCGTTCTGATCGTCGACGATTCGCTCACGACCCGAATGCTGGAGCAGAGCATTCTGGAATCCGCGGGATACGAGGTAGGTCTCGCCACTTCCGGTGAAGAAGGCTTGGAGAGGGCTCGCGAGCGTAGCTACGATCTGTTCCTGGTGGACGTCGAGATGCCGGGGATGGACGGCTTCTCGTTCATTCAGCAGCTGCAGGCCGACCCGAGGCTCGCGGCGACGCCAGCAGTGCTCGTGACGTCGCGTGCTTCCGCTGCCGATCTGGCTCGCGGCAGGGCCGTTGGGGCCAAGGCGCACATTGCCAAGGGAGAGTTTGACCAGCTCGCATTCCTCGATCAAATCGGCAGGCTGATGCGATGACCGGAACCAAGCTGCGCGTTTTGGTCGTCGAGGACTCGCTGACGGTACGGCGCCGACTGTGCGATGCCCTCGCCTCGGATCCGAGCGTCGAGGTCATCGCCGAGGCCGACAACGGCCAGCGCGCCATCGAGCTTTGTCAAACGCTGCGGCCCGATGTCGTGACGCTCGACATGCAGCTGCCCATCATGAGCGGTCTCTCGGCGACCGAGTACATCATGGCGCACTGTCCGACGCCGATCCTGATCGTCTCGGCTTCGACGAATCGCGGCGAGCTGTTCAAGACGTACGACGCGCTGGCCGCCGGTGCGGTGGACGTGCTCGAAAAACCGCGGGGCAACGACTCGGACGAAGGCTGGGATGAGCGTTTCGTCGCCGCCCTCAAGCTCGTCTCCAGAATCAGGGTCATCACGCATCCACGGGCCCGCCTCGGGCGGTCGGCGCGCCCCCCGACGGGGCCAAAGGTGCCCTCCGTTCAACGTCCAGAGCCGCATGCCGGCTTGGGCCCGCTCAGCGTTTTCGCCGTGGGGGCCTCCACGGGAGGGCCGAGCGCGCTCGTGTCGGTGCTGGCGGAGATCCCGCCAGCGCTGCCGCTTTCGATCCTGCTCGTGCTCCATATCGACGAACCATTCGGCTCGGCCTTCGCGGAATGGCTCTGTGAACAGACCCCCCACCAGGTTCGCTTTGCAGTGGGGGGAGAATCCCTCGAGTCGAAGGTCAGCCGCGTTCTGATGGCTCCCCCTGGACTTCACCTGGTGGCTGATGGCGACCGCCTGAGGCTCACCTCCGATCGCGAGCGGCACTCGTGTCGCCCTTCGATTGATGTGCTGTTCGAGTCCCTCGCGTCGAGCGCGGGTCCGCGTTGTGCCGGCGCCCTGCTCACGGGCATGGGTAAGGACGGCGCGGCCGGGCTCCTCTCGATGCGTCAGGCGGGGGCGCTCACCTTGGCCCAGGACGAAGTAAGCTCCGTCGTTTATGGGATGCCGCGAGAGGCGGCCTTGCTGGGCGCTGCGACGCGAGTCTTACCGCTCGACGAGATTGGCCGTTTCCTGGCGGACGCCGCCACTGCGCGGCTGACAAGAGGATGACTCCGAAGGCATTGATCGTCGATGACAGCCTGACGGTCCGCATGGATCTGGCCGAGGCTTTTCGCGGAGCGGGGCTTCAGGCCGTGCTGGCTGCGAGCGCCGCCGAGGCGCGCCTCGCATTGGCGAGTGAGCCCATCGCGCTGGTAGTCCTGGATGTGGTGCTACCGGACGCTGACGGTATCGAGCTGCTGGCGGAGATTCGGGGTTCCGACGGGGCCAATTCGCCCGCGGTGCTGCTGCTCTCGACCGAAGCCGAGGTGCAAGATCGCATTCGCGGGTTACAGACCGGTGCGGACGACTATGTCGGCAAGCCCTATGACACGGGCTATGTCATCGCGCGGGCAAGGGCGCTACTCAGTGCGCGTTTGGGCGCGAGTCCGGCGACACGCCCCATGGTGCTCATTGTCGACGATAGCTCCACCTTTCGTGAAGAGCTGCGTCGCTCGCTCGTGGCAAGCGACTATGCCGTGGAGGTCGCGGTAAGTGGCGAAGAGGGCCTCAAGCTCGCAGCGAGCCTGCGCCCGGCCGCCATCCTGGTCGACAGTGTGATGCCCGGCATCGACGGCGGCACCCTCATTCGGCATGTGCGTTTGGACGCAGGTTTGCGTAGCACCCCCTGCATCCTTCTGACCGCCTCTGAAGGCCACGGCGCTGAGCTCCGTGCTTTGGATGCAGGGGCGGACGCCTTCGTCCGGAAGGAAGACGTCGAGGTGATCTTGGCGCGCCTAGCTGCGATTCTGCGTGGCGCGGCGCAGGACCGAAAGCAGGGGGCGAGCCTCCTCGACCCCAAGCGCATCCTGGCCGTCGACGACAGCAGCACCTACCTCGGTGAGCTCTCTGACGTGCTTCGCGGCGAAGGTTACGAGGTCGTCGCCGCGCGTTCGGGGACGGAAGCGCTGGAAATGCTCGCAGCCCAGTCGGTCGACTGCATCTTGCTGGACCTGATCATGCCCGACCCGGACGGCATCGAAACCTGCCGGCGGGTCAAGTCTTCACCCCTATTTCGGGACATTCCCCTGGTGATGTTGACTGCACGTGAGGATCGGGCGGCCATGATCGACGGCTTGAGCACGGGCGCCGATGACTTCATTGCCAAGTCGAGCGAGTTCGAGGTGCTCAAGGCACGCGTACGGGCCCAACTACGTCGCAAGCAGTTCGAAGACGAGCATCGTCACGTCCGCGAGCAGCTCCTGCGCACCGAGCTCGAAGCAACCGAGGCCCGGGCCGCGCGCGAGTTGGCAGAAACTCGCGCCCGGATGCTAGAGGCGCTCGAGTCCAAGAATGAGGAGGTGTCACGAGCCTATGCGGACCTCAAGCAAGCCCAGTCCAGCCTCGTTCAGTCCGCGAAGCTTGCATCGCTCGGCGAGCTGGTGGCGGGCGTCGCCCACGAGATCAACAATCCGCTGGCGTTCGTGATCAGCCATTTACGAACCGTGCGGAGTAGCGTTGATTCGCTCGCGCCCGAATCTCCGAGCGAGCGTCGTTCGAAGCACTGGCAGCGCGCTCAGGATCGTCTCGGCGAGATGGTTGTAGGTCTGGATCGCATTCATGAGCTGGTGCGCAAGCTCCGGACTTTCTCGAGGCTCGACGAGGGCGAGCGCAAGGTCGTCAATGTTCGGGAGTGCGTGGACGCGGTCCTGACGATCCTCGCCCATCGCCTGCGTGACCGCATTGGCCTGGAAACGGTCTTCGGAGACCCCAAGACGCTCGACTGCTACCCAGGGCCGCTCAACCAAGCTCTCATGAATCTGCTAGCCAACGCCATCGACGCTATCGAGGGGCCTGGTAAGATCCGAATCACCGGCGGGGGCCACGACACCAACTACGTTCTCAGTATCACCGATACAGGCAAGGGGATCCCCGATGAGCTTCGGGATCGGGTGTTTGATCCTTTCTTCACGACCAAGGGCGTTGGTGAGGGAACCGGCCTCGGCCTCTCCATTACTTATTCAATCATCAAGAAGCACGGCGGGACGCTCGAGCTTCGACGCGCAGACGGAGGTGGGACCACTGCGGCGATCACCCTTCCACTTACCGGCCCACCCAAGGGCTGAGGGCCGTGGGCGGGCGAGCAAGGGCAGAGCTGACCGAAGGTGGGCCGGGCCATGTCGAAGCCAGCCTCAGGAGGGCGCCGGCCTCGCCGGTCGTCGCCAAACGGTGCCTCAGAAGCGTGGGCGAAGGAGGCGCTAAAGGCGGGGAAGCGGCGCGACCAGCGCGGCGGCACCAGCTTCGCTGCACAGCAGCCGGCCCGGCTGAGCGGTCGCTCACCCAACTGCTCAAGCCCGCCTTCACAATTCCACCCCTCAGAGTGATGTATGGATGGCGCCTACAGAGTGAAATACTGGCGACAAGAGAAAATTATAGCGTCGAGGAAATCATTAGCGCTCGCCGTCCCCCAAAATTCAAATTCGTGGGAACGGCGACGGCCGGGTGGGGTACTCACTCACGTGTCCAATTCAACGATCGGCATGAGCCTCTTCAACTCTGACCGTCAGCGGTGTCTGAGGACTCTGCTTGCGTCGGGTGCTACTGCGCTACTCGGTGTCCTCTCCGCGTGCAACGGCTACGTCGAAGGGTCGGATGGCAACAGCAATCCACCCAATCAGGTCGTACCTGACGGCACCGCCGGTTCCGGCGTGGGTCCGATCGGCGATCCCGGCGACCCAGTGGATCCCGGGCGTGTGACGCTTCGGCGCCTCAACCGCGCGGAATACAACAATACGGTTCGGGACTTGTTGGGTACTCAAAAGACCCCCGCGGACACATTCACGGATGACGGTAAAGGTCGCGGCTTCGACAATGCTGCAGACTCGCTCGCGATGTCGGCAGCGCAATTCGAGCAATACGCGACGACGGCCGAGTCGCTGGCAGGCGAATTGCTCAGCGGGCCGAATCGCGCCACGGTGGTGACCTGCGATCCCGCGACGGACGCGGCCGCGTGCGTGCGGCGAGTCATCACCGACTTCGGCCTGCGTGCGTTCCGCAGGCCGCTCACCGACGAGGAGGTCGCGTCGTTCGTGAGGATCTACGATCTCGGTCTCCGCGACGGCGGCTCGCCGGATGTGGGGCTGCGATTGGTGCTGGAGTCGATGCTGATATCTCCTCACTTTCTCTACATGGTCGAGCTCGATCCCGAGCCCCGGTCGATCGAACCGCGCGCGCTCGGAAGCTATGAGCTGGCGACCCGTTTGTCGCACTTTCTGTGGAGCAGCACCCCTGACTCAGCGCTGCTCCAAGCGGCCACAACCGGCGATCTGAGTCGCCCTGAGGCTTTCCTCGAGCAAGTTTCGCGCATGCTGGACGATCCGCGCGCGCAGGCAGTTGCCGACAACTTTGCTGGGCAGTGGTTGCACTTTCGTCGCCTCACCACCGAGCACAAGGCTGAGGCCGATATCTTCCCGGAGTGGAATCCAGATCTGGCTCGATCGATGCAGCTCGAAACGGGGCTGATGTTCCGCGAGCTCATGGCCAGTGCCACATCGCCGTTGCTGCAGCTATTGACGGCCAGCTACACCTTCGTCGATGAACGGCTCGCAAAACACTATGGGTTGCTCGATCGATTCACTGCCGCTCAGCCCCTCGCGGCCGACGGTGCGTTCAGACGTATCGAGCTGACCGGCACCCCCCGGCTCGGAATCCTCGGGCACGCCGGCATTCTGACCACGACGTCGATGCCAGATCGGACGTCTCCCACCCGGCGCGGCGTGTTTGTCTTGAGCGACCTGCTTTGTGCCCCGCCGAAGGAACCGCCCCCCGGCATCCCGGATTTGCCGCCCGTCAAGGAGGCTTCGGCCGCAGGTGAAACGCTCCGTGAGCAGCTCGCGAGGCACGCTGCTGACCCGAGCTGTAACGGCTGTCACATGCATTTTGATCCGATTGGCCTGGGTTTGGAGCAGTTCGACGGGCTGGGGCGCTTTCGCGAGCAGCAAGACGGCGAGGCTATCGTCGCCGCGGGCGAATTGCCGGGCGGCAAGAAGTTCGCTGGCCCGGCCGAGCTCATACCGCTGCTCGCCGAGGACGAGCGACTCAATCGCTGCGCCGTCGAGAAGATGACGAGCTATGCGCTCGGTCGCACCGTTGAAGGCGACGGCGAACGCATCGACTACCTCACTCAAAAGTGGAAGGCTACGGGCGGAACGTTTCGAGAGCTGGCGCGGTTGATCGCAACCAGCCGAGCATTCCAGATGCGCCGCGGCGATGGGCTGGAGCCCACCCCGATTGCTCCGGGGGTCGCGCCATGAGTGCCAACAACCAACCTTCAGCCGTGCGTTCACCAGAAAGTGCAGCGATGAACCAACACCGACGTGTTCGCCAGACACCCATTTCCCGACGTCTCCTCCTCAGAGGAGGAGCTGTTGCTCTCGGCCTACCATTCCTGGAGGCAATGTGGCCCCGGAGCGCCCAGGCAGCCACTCTAGGGCCGCGCTACGTCGGGATCTACTTCGCTAATGGTGCCTATCTGCCGCAGTGGATCCCTTCCGAGCTCGGTCCGCTGAACACGCTCTCCAAGATCCTCGCGCCGGCCGTAGGGATCGAGGAGGTCAAGAGCGACCTCCTGGTGGTCAGTGGCCTGGACAACAAACCCGCGCATCCTAATTACCCGAGCGAGGATGGCGGAGGCGACCACGCCACGGGAGTCGCGGCCATGCTCACGTGTGCCCCTTGCTCTCAGAACGGGGAGACCAGCGGGATCTCGATCGACCAGGTGATCGCGAATCACTACCAGATGCCGCTCAAGTCGATGCAGCTGGGCTTGACCGATGGCGGCGCGAGCGACAAGGGCTTCAGCGCCGTGTATTCGGCGAATCTTTCCTGGTCGGACGCAAACACGTGGCTGCCGAAGATCACCGACGCGGCGGCGGCCTTCGACCTGCTTTTTCAGAACTATGATCCCACAGTCAGCGCCCAAGAGGCGGCGAAGCGACGCGCGCTGAAGCTGAGCGTGCTCGACGAAGTGGAGACGTCCGCGACGCAGCTCTGGAACCAGCTGGGCGCGACTGATCGTCAGAAGCTCGATCAGTGGTTCACCGGGATTCGACAGCTGGAGAAGCGCATTGAAGCGGGCGAAGCGAGCTGCGGTATGGTATCGCCGCCAGCCGGCGGAGGAGGTGATCTGACGGCAGCCTCTGCGCTCATGATCGACGTCATGGCCAAGGGTCTGATTTGCGATCGCACTCGGGTGATGACGTTGCTACTCGACCACGGCTTTAGCGACCGCAGCTACGGCTTCATCAATGCTGGGGGAGCACACCACGGCGCGTCTCACCACGGTCGAGCGGCGTATCCCCTCGAGGCGATTAGCGCGTACTTCAATATGGCTCCCGGAGACGTAAACCGCCCGGCAGCCCTCGCCGGTCACGTCGGCGTGGATGAGGTGGGTAACTACGAAAAAATGACCACCTGGCAGGTCGAACAGTTCGTGAAGCTCGCGAAGGCCCTCAAGGACGTCGTAGAGCCTGACGGAAAGACGCTTCTCGATAAGACCATCATGTTCATGTCGAGCGACGTCTCGGACGGAGACGAGCATTGGCATGAGGAGATGCCTGTGCTGATGGCAGGCGGCGGGGGTGGCGCTATCACCCCCGGTCGCCACGTTCGGTTCGACCGCGGGAAGGTCGCTGGAATTCATTTGGCCTGCGCCCAGGCCTGCGGCGTGCCGCTCACCATGTTTGGCGACGCCACCAGTCCCCTGACGCTCACCTAGAGTTACACGTAGCTGCGCTCGACCACTGACCCGGTGGTCGGGCGCGTACGCTCGGCAGCTTCGAAGCCGATTTCCACCGGCTTCTGGCCGAATTTGTTGTTGGGCAAATCTGCCGCCGCGCATGATTCGGATAAACGGTGGCCGCGGCGAGCTCTCGCGTTAGTTTAGCTAGAGCGGGATGTTGCCGTGTTTCTTGGGCGGGTTCTGATCGCGCTTGTTCTTGAGCAGTGACAGGTAACTGGCGAGGCGGGGGCGCAGGGTGCGGGGCGCGATGACCTCGTCGATGAAGCCGAGGCTGGCGGCCTCGTACGGATTCATGAAGCGCGAGCGGTAGTCGGCGATGAACTCCTGTCGAATCTGCTCGGGATTGTCGGAAGCTTCGATGGCCGCGCGCTGGATCACGTTGACCGCGCCTTCGGCGCCCATCACCGCGACCTCGCCGGTCGGAAACGCCAAGTTCACGTCCGCGCGGATGTGCTTGCTGCTCATCACGTCGTAAGCGCCGCCATAGGCTTTGCGGGTGATCACGGTGAGCTTGGGCACCGTCGCCTCACAGAACGCGTAGAGTAGTTTTGCCCCGTGGCGGATGATGCCGCCCAGCTCCTGCCCCACGCCCGGCAGAAAGCCGGGTACGTCGACGAAGGTGAGCAGCGGGATGTTGAAGCAGTCGCAGAAGCGCACGAATCTGGCGCCCTTGATGCTGGCGTCGATGTCCAGCACGCCGGCCAGGACCGACGGCTGGTTGGCGACGATACCCACGCTGCGGCCGCCGATGCGCGCGAAGCCGGTCAGCATGTTCTCGGCGTAGCGCGGCGACAGCTCGAAAAAGTAAGCGTCATCGACGACGTGTCTGAGCACGTCGCGCATGTCGTACGGCTTGTTGCTTTCGGTCGGCACCAAGTCGTCGAGGGCTGGCGCTTCACGCGTAGGCGGATCGCTGGTCGGCCCGAGCGGCGGATCCTCCCCGTTATTGGAGGGTAGGAAGGCGAGCAGCTCGCGCAATAGCTCCAGGCAGCTGCGGTCGTTCGGCGCGGTCAAGTGGCAGACGCCGCTCTTTTCGGCGTGCGTCGCCGCACCACCCAGCGCCTCTTTGGTCACCTGCTCGTGCGTGACGGCCTTCACCACGTCCGGCCCGGTGATGAACATGTAGCTCGTGCCTTCCACCATCAGCACGAAGTCGGTGATGGCCGGCGAATACACGGCGCCGCCTGCGCACGGCCCCATGATGCAACTGATCTGTGGCACGACGCCGCTAGCCAGCGTGTTGCGCAGGAAGATGTCGGCGTAGCCGCCGAGCGCCGCCACGCCTTCCTGAATGCGCGCGCCGCCCGAGTCGTTGAGGCCGAGCAGCGGCACACCGATCTTGAGCGCCAGATCCATGAGCTTGACGATCTTCTTGGCGTGCGACGCGCCGAGCGCGCCACCGAAGACCGTGAAATCCTGCGCGAATAGACAAACCGGGCGGCCCTCGATGCGCGCGTGCCCGGTGACGACGCCGTCACCCGGTACGGCTTGCTCCGCGTCCAGCGCAGCGGAGTGGGTCGTCACGAAGCGATCGGTTTCGACGAAGCTGCCCGCATCGACCAACAGCTCGATGCGCTCGCGCGCGGTCAGCTTGCCGGCAGCGTGCTGTTTGGCGACGCGCTTGGCGCCGCCTCCTGCGAACGCCAGTTGGTTCTTGGTCTCGAGCTGCTTCAAGAGCTCGTCGTGGCGCTCCGCCATGACCGCGACTAAAGCACCGCTTTGAGCACGATCGCCAGCACAACGATGCCGATCGCAGAAAGCGTGAGAATGATACCCTGCCGGACGCGCGCGCGGTCGTGGCTGTCCAGGGCGCGCAGGTGGGTTTCGAGTCGCACGGCCTGCGCTTCCACGCGAGCATCGTGCTGACGCAGCGCGTGCAGGGTCGGTTCCGGCACGGCGAGGCTACCGCGCGCGCCGAGCACGGCGCGCGCTACCTCGGCTAGCGCCTGCACGCGCTGCTTTTCCGCCTCGGATACGCCCGCGGCCCGGGCCGAGAGCTGCTGGGCCAGAGAGCTGCTGGCTTCGGACTTCTGGCGCTGCACCTGGCGGCTGTGACCTTCGACGCGGCGCAGCTCGACCTGCGCTTCGGCGAGCGAGGCGCTGGTGGTGGCGTGGGCAGCCTTGGCGCTGGAAAGCTCCGGCTCGAGCGCGGCGGCGCGCCCTTGCAGCTGAGCGAGCTGAGCCGCCTGAGCCGGGGGTATGTCACCGCCGGCCGGTCCGACCGCCTGGCGCGCCAGGTCCATCACGCCGCGGATTTCGATCTGCACCCGCTGGTGCTTGGCCTCCGCGCGCCGCAGGTCATTTTCGGTGACCTCGGCGGCCTTGCTCCTTTCGGCCACGACCGCGCTGGCGCGCGCCTGGGCTTCACCGAGCTGCGCCAGCTCTTGGTCGAACCGGCTCATCTGTTCGCGAAAACCGGCGTCGGCCTGCGAAAGCGCCGCGCTGCGATCGCCGGCGAGCCGCTCGATCTCGCGAACTGGCTCGAGCAAGCGCCGAAAAATGTCGCTCGCGTCGAGGCTGCCGCGCAGCTCATGAGCGAGCTGGGCCAGCGCGCTGTCGCGCTCTGCCTCCTCTCGCGAAAGCGCCGCGCGATGCTCGGCGACGGCGCGCTGCAGCACGCGTCGCCGCGATAGCACGCGATACGCGTATAGCGGTGCCAGCACGGCATTTCGAGGTGCGGCCCCGTAGTCTGCCACCAGCGTGACCTCCATCGGGTCCACCGGCAGTTGGTCGGTGGCGCGGCTGCGCCCCGTAGGCCAACCGGCGCTCGGAGCCTTTTGCGCAGGTATGGCGCTCGCCAGCTCCATCGACGCCCCGGTCGCGAGCAGCTCGAAATCGTCGTCATCGCCGCCGAAGCTGCTCTCGCCGAAGCCGGCTCCGAACGTGTTTGCACTGGATGCGTTCGCGGATGCCGGTGCGGGCACGCCGCGCGGGGCGCTGGGGGCGGGCCGTTTGGAAACGACGGGCTCGAGATCCAGGTCCGGGATCTCCACGCCCGCGCTGCGCTCATCCCGATCGGTCATGAAATGGCGCTCGGTGCGGGCTGGGCGGCCAGGCCGCTCAGCTCCTCCTGGAAGGCGCGAAAGGCCGAGTCAGCCGGCCATGGCGGCGCGCCCTGCAGTAGCTCGTGAGCGCGCCCGCGGTCGCCGCGCTCCAGGTACGCGACCACCGCGCCGTAGCGCATCGCCCAATGCACCAGAGGGCTGTTGTCAGCGGCTGCTTCGAGCACCTCAGCGTCGTCGTCTCGAGAACGCCGCGCGAACGCGCGGGCTAGCGCGGCCAAGGCTGCGCGCAGCGCCACCACGCGCCGCTTGAGTGCCGTGCTCACGCTCGGCAGCGGCAGTTTTTGCAGTGACTCGGCCCGATCCAGGGCCTGCGCCCGATCGCCATCGAAAACCTCGATCAACGTCTCGACGAACCAGCGGTGCTCGAACGCGGCTTCCCAAGCCTCGCCCCGCACGGCGCGATCCAGCGCTCGCTGCGCCCGCGTCACCATGCCGTGAGCGGCGAGCGCCGCGGCCACCATCAGCGGGCCCAGCGTTTCAGGATGAGGCAGGCGCTGCAGCGTGGGGTGATAGGCCTCCAGCACCGCCCCTAGATCTCCCGAGCGCAACAGACGCCGCAAGCGCGCTTGGCGCAGCAGGCTGGGCAGCTGGGTGACCGCGAACGTCGTCAGCAGCAGCAGGCCCAGCGCGGGCGATCTCATGCCCACATGCACCGAGAAGGCCACGATCGCGGCCGAGGCGATCAGCCAGAGCGCTGTACGCATCCGCGCTCGCCGTTCGAGCGCCGCGAAGTGCTGCATCGAACCTCAGTTTAGCACCCGCTGCCCCGGCCCGGGCGCAGGACTCGGTCTCGTGATTTTTTGGGGGCTGGCCCCAAAAAATGGAGGGCCCGCCACACCCGCTTTTCTTTACCGTTGCTCCCTTCCGGGCCTGGCGGGGTTCAAGCTGCGCTGTCGGCGGACCCACGGCGTCGTCGTGAAACGACGGCTCGGGTCATAGCAGCCGCTGGCGCGCGTGTAAACCGCCGGCGCCTTGCCCCGTGCTAGACTCCGTCACCATGGTCAGCGCTGCGCGTAGCCCGAGCCTCGAGGAGCTGATCGCTCGACTCAACGATCTGCCCGAGGGGCAAAAGGGGGAGATCATCGACGGCGAGCTGTTCGTCCAGCCGCGCCCGCGCTTTCGTCATGCGCGCGCCACCGGCTTCTTGGTCCATCACGTCGGCGGCGCTTTCGACTTCGACGACGGGGGTCCGGGTGGCTGGTGGATCGTACCAGAGCCCGGCATCGAGCTGCCGAGCGCGCCCGAGGTCTCGCCAGATCTCGGCGGCTGGCGACGCGAGCGCATGCCCGAACCGCCGCCCGAAGGCGAGCCTTTGAGGCTGGCGCCGGACTGGGTGTGCGAGGTGCTGTCGCCGAGCAACCGCCGCTGGGACTTGAAGAAGAAATTTCCGTTCTACGCGCGGGTCGGGGTGCCTTGGCTGTGGGTGGTCGATCCGCCGGCCGAGACCATCAGCGTGCGCGCGCTGCACGATGGCGAGTGGAAGATCGTGCAAGAAGTCGTGGGCGGCGAGCGCGTGGCGCTCGAGCCGTTCAGCGCCGTCGAGTTGCCGCTCGATAGACTTTGGCTGCCACAATAGCCC
>DATEDZ010000096.1:0-25618 GCA_035281385.1 Polyangiaceae bacterium | reverse complement strand
CGCATGAAAGGGCATTCGTTGCAGGCGCAGTTGCCCTCGGGGGGCGCGGGGATCAGCTGCTTTTGCGGGGCGCGCTTCTGCATCTGGTGGATGATGCCGGGCTCCGTCACCACGATGAATGCCTGAGCGCTGTCGTTTTCGACATACTTCAAGAGTGCGGCGGTGGAACCGATGAAGTCCGCGTGCTCGAGCAGGGGCTCTTCACATTCCGGGTGCGCGATGATCTTGGCGTCGGGGTGCCGCTGCTTGATGCTTAATAGTTTTTGCAGGCTGAAGGTTTCGTGCACGATGCAGCTGCCCTGCCACAGGCGCAGGTTGCGGCCGGTCTGCTTCATGACCCAGCGTCCTAGGTTCTTGTCCGGCGCGAACAAGATCTCGCGATCACTGGGGATGGACCGCACGATCTTGACCGCATTGCTGGAGGTGACGATGTAGTCACTTTCGGCTTTCACTTCGGCCGAGCAGTTGATGTAGGTGACGGTCACCGCTTTCGGGTAGCGCGCCTTCCAGACGCGGAAGCGCTCCGCCGGGCAGCCGTCGGCCAGCGAGCAGCCCGCCTTCATATCCGGAACCAGCACGATGCGTTCCGGATTGAGAATCTTGGCCGTCTCGGCCATGAAATGGACGCCCGCGAACAGGATCACGTTCGCCTGGGTGCGCTGTGCCGCCTGCGCCAGCTGCAGCGAATCGCCGATGAAATCCGCTAGCTCCTGAATCTCGCTCTCCTGATAGTAGTGAGCCAGCAGTACTGCGCTCCGCTCCCGCTTCAGGCGACGAATTTCCTCGTCTAGATCTGAAATGCCGGCGATGTCTCGGTTCACGGCTGCGAGCATGTCCAACAGAGGTTGGGGTAGGGACCCAACCGACAACGCCAAGCCTAGCAGGTATGGAGCGGTGGGAGGGCGAGGCGGGTGACATTAAGCCTCACCCGCGGTCGGCGAAACCCCACGATCGGCGATGGATTCGGCTGACGTCCGGGTGGTAGGCTCACGACGTGCGCCGGGCCCGGAGGCGCGCGCGCCAGAGGAGATATGTCGCCGCGCGACGAGTGGTGCGATCTAGCTCGGAAACTGGACTGGTCGTTCAGCTATGCGGACGAGCGTCAAGTGTTCCCCGAGGCGCTGTCGGGCTCGCCCTGGCTGCCGGCTCGCGAGTGGCGCGGCTGGGATGAACCATTTCGAAGCACGTACGCCGAGTACGTGTCCACGCAGCACAAGAAAGAGGTCGCCTTTCAAGCAGTCGCGGAAGCGGTCGGGCGGGTCGAAGACTTGTCGCGTCTCGACCCTGGTTGGCTGTCGGTGGTCAAGCTGCACATGGCCACGTTGCCCCTCGCCGAGTTTGCGGCGGTGATCGGCAACCTGCGCGCGGCGCGCTTTGGCCGTGACAGCGCCTGGCGCATGACGTCCCTGCTTGGAGCCCTCGATGAGCTGCGTCACACGCAATTGCCGCTGCGCGCCATGCACGATTTGGTGCGTTGGGACGAGCAGTTCGAGTGGACGCACCGGTTGTTTCACAGCGACGATTGGATCGCTGTGGCAGGCCGGCACATGGTCGACGAGCTCTTGCTCGGCACAGACGCCATCGAGTTCGCGATTGGCACCCACTTCGTCTTCGAGACGGGCTTTACTAACCTGCAATTCATCGGCCTGACTGCGATGGCCAAAGACGTCGGGGACCGGCTGTTCGAGCGCATGCTGCAGAGCATCCAGACCGACGAGGCTCGCCACGCCCAAATCGGCGACCCGGTGCTGAAAAAGCTGATTGCTCGTGACCCGGAGCGTGCGCAGCGCCTCGTGGACAAATGGTTCTGGCGCTCGTTTCGCTTCTTCGCGGTCGTGACGGGCGTGGCCATGGACTACCTGACGCCACTCTCGGCCCGGCGCGCGAGCTTTCAGGAGTTCGTTCAGGAATGGGTCATCGACCAGTTTCAAAGCTCGCTGCGCGAGCAGGGACTGAAACTACCCAAGTACTGGCAAGAATTTCTGGACGCGCTCCCCATCTACCATCACATGCTCTACGCCAGCGCGTACACTTATCGGGCCACCACCTGGTTCGACTTCGTGCTGCCCGGGCCCGAAGAGCAAGCCTGGCTCGCCTCGAAGTATCCTCAAACCTGGCCCGAGCTTCAGCCGATTTGGGACAACATTGGCGAGCGCTGGCGCGCCGCGGGTCCCGGCCTCGAATGGTTCACGCACGGCACCACACCGGTCAGCTTCTGCAATTTGTGTCAGCTCGTGCTGTGTGGCGGTACGCCCAGCCGCAATAGCGCGGTGTTCGTGGACGGTCCAGATCGGCGCCGTGTGTTCTGCTCGGAGCCGTGCCGAGAGCTATTTCAGGCCGAGCCGGAGCGCTACGCCAAGCATCTCGGTGTGGTCGAGCGCGTCCTGGCCGGGCAGGCGCCCGCCAACCTGCTTCAGCTATTGCGCTACTTCGGGCTGCGTGAGCAGAGCTGGGGTCGCGATGTCGCGATCGGTGCTTATCCCTTCTTGAACCAGGCGAGGGAGGGCTGATGGGCGTTCCGCTGTATGTGTTCGTGCATGGCGATACGCTGGGATTGGTCGTTCTGGCGCGTAACGACGAAAGTATCGACGCGCTGGCGTTGCGACTCGCGCGGGCCGCCGCGCCGCGCGTCGCGCTCACCGGTAAGCTGCACGTGCTGCATCGTGGTAAGCGACTGTCGGGCGCGCAATCGCTGAGTGAGGCCGGCGTCCAAGCGCTGGATCGCGTCGACCTGGTGCCGGAGCCCGAAGGTGTTTGAGCGGGCACTGTCCGAAGCCGAGCTGTGGATTGGCGAGATGCGCGGCGTGACGCTGAACGACGCCCGAGTGCTCGTGGTTCGACTGGAAGACGGGGTCTGCGCCTACCATGACCGCTGCCCGCATCAGGGCTATCCGCTGAGTGAGGGCACGCTGGAGAACGGCCTGCTCACCTGCAAGGTTCACGGACACAGCTTCGACGCGGCGTCGGGCGCCGGCGTCAATCCGCAGCACCCGTGCCTGAGCACGCTGCCGGTTCGAGTCGAGGACGGCCAGGTTCTGGTTGACCTCGCCAGCTTGCGGAGGGCGGCGCCGTGAGCACCGAGCGGGACGTGGTGGGGCCGGTGCTCGAGTCTTCGGAGCTCGGGCGTGCCGTGCTGCGCGCGATCCAGAGTCTGAACCAGGACGTCGAGGTCATGGACCGCGGATCGTACTTGCGCGTGCACACCACGCGGCGTTGTATCGTGACGCGCCAGGCGATCGAGGCCGAGTTGGGCCGGCCTTTCTTGCTGCCGTCTGATCTGGAGCTGACGATGCCCTCGTTCCGGGGCCGGCTTATGATCGACGCCGAGCAGGCCGTCTGGGAGGTCCAGACATGAACGCCCGTCAAGCTCGCGCGCTTCGCGTAACAGGGCCTATCCGGCGCACGTACCTGTGTCTGGAGGGGCAGCGGCGCAAACCGAGTGACTACGAGATCACGACCACGGCGCTGCTTTATTACCCGTCGCGTGGCTTCGAGGTCGAGACGCCGGTTTGGCAGCACTACCTCGACTATCAGCGGAACGGACAGCTGCGCTCCCCATGCTGGGAAAATTTCGAAGACCCCAGCCACACCACGTACAGCACCTATGTTTCACGTCGGCGCGATCAGGAGATTTTTCTGGACCGCCTGTTCGACGAGCCTGCGGGACCTTTGCCCAGACCGCTTCAGCCGCTGCTCGGTTGGCTGAGCGCGTTGCGCTTCCCGCTGCACGGCCTGCAGATGGTCGCAGCCTACGTCGGGGCGTTGGCTCCGAGCGGCCGCATCAGCGTGGCGGCGGCATTCCAGTCAGCCGATGAGCTCAGGCGCATTCAGCGCTTGTGTCAGTGGCTGTCGCGCTCCCGCCTTTCGATGCCCGAGCTCGACGCGCTGGGTCGTAAGCTCTGGCAGCAGCATGCCGGTTTTCAACCGCTGCGTCGGCTGATCGAGGAGCTTTTGGTCACCTACGACTGGAGCGAGGCGCTGATCGGCTGCAACGCAGTGATCAAGCCTGTCTTCGACCGCTTGCTTTTCGGGCAGCTGCCCAAGCTTGCCAAGCAGCATGAGGACGAAATTCTGGAGCAAACCTTGAAATCGCTCGGTGAGGATGGTGATTGGCACGCCGCCTGGTCGATGCAGCTCTTGCGCGGGTTGCGCGAGGACGAGCCGGGCAACGCCGCCGCGATCTCACGGAGCATCGCTCGCTTTCGTCCACAGCTGCTGGCGGCAACCGAGGCACTGCTCGGCGCCGGCTCGGATTTTCTGGCGGGCCAGCAGCAATCCATGCTGGGGGAGCTGACCTCTGCGCTCGACCAACATCTTGCGCCGCTCACTCCAACCGAAGCCAAGGGAGAGCCCATCAATGGCGCCAGCACCTGACGCCCCCACCGCGGCGCCAGACGCGCCGTCAATTAGCGACGACGCTCGCTTCCGCCTGCTGGCCGATCACGCGCCAGTGATGCTGTGGATGTCCGGGCTCGATGGGCTGTGCGAGTTCTTCAACTCGACCTGGTTGAAGTTCACTGGGCGCAGTCTGGAGGAGGAGCGGGGCAACGGCTGGGCGGAAGGGGTCCATCCGGAGGACTTCCAGGACTGCATGGACCACTACCTGACGTCGTTCGTGGCACGTGAGGCGTTTCGCATGGAGTACCGGCTGCGGCGCGCAGACGGTAAATACCGCTGGATCCTCGACCAGGGCGTGCCGCGCCACGCGCGCGATGGCAGCTTCGAGGGGTTCATCGGTTCTTGCGTCGACATCACCGAGATGCGCGAGACCGCGCAGGCCATTCAGGTGCGCACCAACGCGCTCGGCGCGGCGCTGCGTGAGCGTGAGGTGCTGCTCAGCGAGATCCACCATCGCGTGAAGAACAACCTGCAGCTGGTGTCGAGCATGCTGGCGCTGCAAGCCCGTTCCGCAGGTCCGGAAACCAGGCACGCGCTGGCCGAGGGGCAACGCCGCATCGATTCAATCGCGCTGGTTCATGAGCAGCTCTACGGCTCGAGCAATCTGTCGGCGGTCAATCTGGCGCGCTACACCGAAGCACTGATTCCGGAGCTGTGCCGCGCCAGCGGCGTGGCGGAGCAGGTAACCGTGCGGCTCGAGCTGATTGACGTGGAGCTGGTGCCGGAACGTGCCATTCCTTGCGCGCTGGTGGTCAGTGAGCTGGTAACCAACGCCCTCAAGCATGCCTTCCCGGACGGTCGCTGCGGCATCCTCACCGTGCGGCTCGAGCGCATGTCCGACGCGCGCTTGCGCCTGACCGTCACCGACGACGGCATCGGGCTTGCGCGCGACTTTCCGACCGAGGCCCCGGACAGCCTGGGCCTGGATCTGGTCGCGATTTTTGCCAAGCAGCTCGATGCCGAGCTGGAGGTCAAGCGCGAGGCTGGAACTTGCTTCGTGCTCACGTTTCAGGAGGGAGAAGCATGAGCCAGGCTGTCAACATCATCGAAGCGCATGGCCCGCGCGTGCTGATCATCGAAGACGAGCGCGTCGTGGCGACTCACGTGGAGCGCAGCCTGCGGGATGCCGGCTACGTGGTGACCGGTATCGCGGCCAGCGCTGCCGAGGCCGACAGCCTGGTGGGCAGTGAGCCACCTGACGTAGCGCTGGTCGATATTCGGCTGCGCGGCAGGACGGACGGCTTCGAGATTGCCGAGCGCTTGCGCATCGAGAGTGACGTGCCGGTCGTGTACATGACCGCGCACACCGACGACGATACGTTGCAACGCGCAGCGCGCACCGGCGCGTACGGCTACGTGGTCAAGCCGTTCACCATCGGTGAGGTGAAGAGCGCCTTGCAGGTCGCGCTTTACAAGCACCGTATGGATCAGCATTTGGCCGAGCGGGAGCGCTGGTTCTCCACGACCTTGCGTGCCATTGCGGACGGCGTGGTGGCTTGCGACGCGGAACAACGCGTGACGTTTTTGAACGCCGCGGCCGAGCGCATGCTGCGGTGCGAGGAGAAGGGTGCGCGCGGCCGCTTGATGACCGAGCTCATGGGCAGCACCGAAGTGTCGCTGCCCGAAATCGAACAGGCGATTGCGCAGCGACGCTCGGTGCGCGTTTCGTCCGACCTGACCCTGGACCGCGGCAGCGGTGGCCCGATGCTGGAGGGTACGGTGGCGCCGATTCTCCACGCGGAGCGCGTACTGGGGGCGGTGTTGGTGCTGCACGACGTGACGGAGCAGCGCCGTCGTGATGAGCAGTTGGCCTTGACCGACCGGCTGAGCTCACTCGGAACGTTGGTGGCCAGCGTCGCCCACGAGATCAACAATCCGTTGGCGTACACGCTCGGTAACCTGAGCCTGGCGACCGCGGAGCTCCAGCGCTTCAAGGAGCAGCTGCCCAAAGACGTGGGCCCCGAGCTTTTGGAGCAGGTGATCCGCAGCTTGCGCGACGCCGAGGAAGGCGCGGGGCGCGTGGCCAACACGGTCAAGGAGCTGCGTGCTTTCGGCCGCATGGAGGAACGCAGCCGGCGTCCGATCGACCCCCGAGCCTGCGTGGAGTGGGCGCTGCGCATCACCAGCAACCAGCTTCTACACCAGACGCGCCTCTTGACCAGCCTGCGCGACGTACCCAAGGTCAAGGCCAACGAGCTCAAACTATCGCAGGTCATCGTCAACCTGCTCACCAACGCCGTGCAGGCCCTGACCGGCGCTCGGCAAGACAACGAGGTACGGGTCAGTACCTGGACCGACGAGAACGGCGCGGCAGTGATCGAGGTGGAGGACAATGGCCGCGGCATGACCGAAGACGTGCTGGTTTCGGTGTTCGAGCCATTTTTCACGACCAAGTCGTCGAGCCATGGCACCGGCCTGGGTCTCAGCATCTGCCGCACCATCGTCACCAGTTTCGGCGGTAAGATCAGCGCGGAGAGCGCGCCGGATCGCGGCAGCCGCTTCCGGGTAGAGTTGCCCGCGTGCGTGGACGACTCCAGTGATGCCACGGCATCGCCGGCATCGCCGCAGATTTCGCCGCGGCCGATAGGCGTAGCGACCGCGGTGCGGCCGAAGGTGCTGGTCATCGACGACGAGCCGCTGATCCGCTCGCTCGTCAGCAAGCTGCTGTCGAGTCGCTTCCAAGTCAGCGCAGTCGACGGTGTGCGCGCCGCGCTGGCTGCTCTGAATCAGTCGCAGGAGTACGACCTGATCCTGTGCGACCTGATGATGCCGGGTGAATCCGGGATGGACTTTTTCGGTGTGCTGCGCCGGCTCTATCCACAGCTCATTTCGCGGGTTGCCTTCATCACCGGCGGCGCCGTCACCCCGGATACCAGCAAGTTCCTGGAAACCGCCGCCAGACCGGTGCTGAACAAGCCTTTCACGTTCGAATCCCTGTTGAGCTTCGTCGAGAATGCCATCGCGCTGCGCAGCCCCAGCTATTCCGGCGGCTTGTCCAGCTTGGGCACGGCCTTCTGACATTCGCTCGCGAACCACTCGGCGCTCTTGGCCTTGGACACGTCGAGCTCGTAGTCCGGCACGCTCATCGATTCGAGTTTCGATAAGAGCTCGATGATTTCACGCTTGGCCAGGCCTAGCTGGTCGAGATCGGCTGGCGAAAGTGTGCCAGCCCGACCCTTCAGGCCGCCGTCTTGCACCTGCACCAGCTTACGAAGGGCATCGAGCTCCATGCGCGAGACGCGCGCCCCGCACACGTCGTAGTCGATCCAGGCTTCGTAGCTGAGCGGCGCGACGCGCTTCAGCATCCCCGCCATCACGCGCCCGTACTCCTGAATTTCCCACTGTGCGTGGCGATCCACGCGTAGCTTCAAGAAGTGCAAGAAATTGTGCAGATCGATCTTCCAATACCACTGGGTATAAGTGGAAAGTGGTAGATCGATGCGCGCCAGCTCGCGCGCGAAGTCGTTCGAAGTCATATGCTCGTAGGTGTCACGACTTAGCTTTCGGATCTCATTCCAGCGCGACACTGCGTTTGCGTATTGCGCCGCCGTCACCGGCGTGCCGCTGCGGCCCTGATTGTTGCTCCTACTCTGCGTCTGCAGCTGCTCCGCGCTCGGCGTGTGAAACAGCATGGGCATCAGTGAATAGCGTCCCGAATACTCGTTGACGCTGTTGTGAACAATGAATCCGTCGGCGACGAAGTTGTGGTAGGGCCCCGCCACTTCGAGGTCATAGGTCATCTCCTCGCCGACTAGCTCGATCTTCTCGACGCGCGAGAAGCTACGTACGAGTCGAGTCGTCGCCGGCAATCGCTTGTCCTTTGGGCGAGGCTGGCGCGACTTGTCGGTCCAGAAATTCTGCAGCGCGACACCCGTCTCGAACACTGTTAGTAGCTCGAGCTCCAGATTGTCGGCGTGTACGCGATCGTGGCAGGGAGAACAAAGGGTCATCAGGTTGGAGAAGTCGCGCGCCTTTTCGGGTGCGTGCCATACCGGGTCAACGTGATGAGCGTGGAGGTCTTCTCGGCTTGCACAGATCGCGCAGCGGTAGCCGAAACGCGCATGCACGCGTGGAGCCTGTTCCCCTGTCCAGCGACCGATGCTCGCGCGCTCCGGCGTGACACCGCCTTTCCAGAAATTGGAGCTGGGTCCGCTGCGTGCGGCGCGGATCGCCTCCCGCCAAGCTTCTGTCATCTCTCGTGGCTTGGCGAACGTTCGGCGCGAGCCGCGTTGTGTGATTCCAGAAAGCCGTGCCTTCTCTCGCGCGCTGAATTGGAGCTGGTATTTCTTCAGGTACTTTCGAATCGTGTGGTACGAGGTGCCAGCCTGCTGAGCGATGGTCTCGATGTCGAGGCCTTCGGCACGCCGTGCTTGCAACCAAGCCTTGTCCTGATAGGCAGGAACGCCGTTGACCGCGAAGGCGGGAGCGTCATCGCGCCAGGTGACGGCACCGCGAGCACCAACGCGTAGGTTCGTCGCTTCCTCGAGTGTGAACCAACCATCTTGCGTGAGACAGCGATGGTCCTTCGACATCTTGAGGGCGCGCCCATTCTCCAACGTAACCTTGAAGACTCGCTTTACGCCGCTTTCCCAAACGTCCACTACCTGCGTATGTATGATTTCCCCGGTTTGTTCGTCACACGAACGCAACTGCATTCGTTGCAGGCGAGGCTTCATGTTGACTTTGGTGACGTGCTCACGCGTTGCGAAGTCACGCCAAGCCGCGCCGGAGACAAAGATGCTCCGGGTGCGAGGATCGGGGGTCGTGCGACGTGCTACGAGAACCCCCTCGCGGACGTAGTTTCGTAGCGTTTCCTCTGTACGATCCACCAAGCGGGACAGCTCTGGGATGGTGTACTCCCGGTCCATTTCCAACCGCTCCAGGTAGGCGGGCTTCTTCTTGGCGAGCGGATGCTCGGTGCCATGGTGCCACCGGTGGTGGAAATCGGCGATCGATACAGCGTGATGGTGACGTCGGGCACGTCGCTGGGCTCCGGGAAGATCGAAGATCAGTCGGGCGTCGCTCGCCAGGCAAGCACTCCGATGGCGAATCCACTGTCTTGCGATGAACATCGGCATGCAGCAGTGGAACTTGAGCTCGAGCATTTCGCTTGGCGTGGTGTGCAGGTGGCGCCGTAAGTAGCGCAAGAGTCCGCGCGTCAGGCTCGCCTTGCGCGTGCCATAGCCGTAGCTCACGCGCGCCGCGCGCTCGATGCACTCGTCGGTGCCCATGTAGTCGACCAGCGCCACGAAGCCATGGTCGAGCACGGGAAAGTACAGGCCGAGGATCTCCTCGGCACCAGGTGACACCGGACGCTTGCTGGACATCGCCGCGACCGTAATACGGACGCGGCCGCGTCAAAAGCGCGTCCGGCGCGCCCGGCTGGAACGAAGCCGGGATCGCTGCTAAATCGCCCGCCCATGCGCATCTGTTTGCTTGGAGCCACCGGTTTGGTCGGGCGTGAGACGCTCGACCTCGTCGCGCGTGCCTGGCCGGGCGCGACCTTGTCACTGTACGCCAGCCGCGATCAGGAGCTCGAGCACGGTGGCAAGAAGTATCCGGTGGAGGCTGCCGCGCGCCTGGAGGAGGAGAGCGCGCCCAAGGGCGACCTGGCCTTCGTGGCTTTGGATGACGAGCACAGCAAACGCTACGTGCCGCGCCTGCTGGCGCTGGGTTACCGCGTCATCGACAAGAGCAGCGTGTACCGAGCCGACCCCAAGGTGCTGCTGGTTACGGCGGGTGTGAACTCGGGGCGCGTCGACGACGGCGTGCGCCTGGTCGCAAACCCCAACTGCACCACGATTCCGCTGATGCTGGCGCTCTCGCCGCTGCACCAGGAGTATGGGCTCGAGGCCATCACGGTCAGCACCTATCAGGCGGTTAGCGGCGCCGGCATTGGTGCTCTCGACACCTTCCTGGAGGCCAGCAAGGCCGGCTTCCAGAAACTCGATCGCCTCGGCGACGTATTCGATCCCCAGGGCTACGCGGGCAACACGGTGCCCCACAACGGTGGGACCGACGACAGCGGTTTCTCGTCGGAGGAGCGCAAGCTGATGTTCGAAGCCAAGAAGATCTTGGAGCTCCCGGAGCTCGCCATCAGTGCCCAGTGCTGCCGCGTGGGTGTCGCGGTGGGTCACTACGAAAATGCCTGGATTACCTTCGGCAAGCCGGTGGCGCTGGATCGCATCGCGGCGCTGCTCGGCGATGCGGGCAAGGCGCCCTTCGTCAGCTTCTTGGCTGGGGCGGCCGGCGAGGGACTGAGCGCGGTTTACGCAGTGAAAGCTCGTGACCGCGCGCTGGTCGGCCGCTTGCGTCCGGACGCGCGCGACAAGGCCGGCCGCACCGTGTGTCTGACCGTGGTGGGCGACAACCTGCGCCTGGGCGCGGCCACCAACGCGGTGCGCATCGCCAGTCGCTGGTTCAAATCCAGCGATCCCGAGCTGCAGGTCTAAGGCGCAATGCGCGTCGCGGCCGCGCTGGTCTGCTCGTTCGGCTTGCTGGCGAGCTGCGCGCGCGCGGTGTCCGCACCACCGAGCGCTCCCGCCCGTTCCGCGGCGCTGCCGAGCGCGGCCACGGCGCGGCACGACGAGCCGCGCTTGTTTCCGCCCACGCAGGGTCCGGGTACCAGCCTGGCCGGTGTCGATCGCGATGGATCGCGCCGGCTGCTGGCGTTCGGCTTGCGCGTCGTCGAGCACCCTGATGGCGCGCTGGAGGTCGGCGACGAGCTGCTGCCGGCAGCGCGCAGCGCTCGTTTTCTGGAGCTTCCGGAGCGCCTCGGTGGCGGTTTCTTGTTTTGGATCGTGACCAGCAGCGCGACCCTGCTGTATCGAGCGCCGTCCTGGACCGCCAAGCTCGAGCCCGTGGTCCAGCTGGATTTCGAGGTCGAACGCTTCGTAGCCGGGTTCGATCGCTTGCTGGTGCTGCCGCGGCGTGAGGGCGACTACCGGGCGCTCGATCTCGAGACGGGTAAGCCGGTCCCGCCGCTCGGCTTGCCGCTGGCGCCGGCTTACGGCGCCATGGCTTTCGTCGACGGTTGGTTCGGCGCGGTCCAGGTGCCGCTGCGCGGCACCCTGCTCAGCTTCGATGCTGGTGGTAGCTGGCATCCGCTGGCGCTACCGATCACGGCGCTGGAGGCGTCGAGTGGCGCGCTGGCCCTCACCACCCCGAGCGCGGACTACTCGCTCAGCCCGAGCGGCGTGCTCTCGCAGGTCGCCGAGCGAGACGCGGCTCGGATCAGCGAGGCGGCGCAAGCCGAGCTGCAGCAAGCCATGGCTTCGAACGCCACGCTTTCGGGTCGCGGCCCCGTGCCGCTGCTGCAGACCGCTGCGCTCTCCGGCTTCCCCGATGGTCGCGGCGCCGCGTTCGTGGCAAGCGCCGGCACGCTAGCCAAGATCACGCTCGATACCGGCCGCGTGCTCGAGCGCCGCGAGCACGCCTACGCTGGCGCCGCGGAATGCCAGGGTGTGCGGCTCGGGGCCAAGGGTGTCGGCTTCGTGTGCGGCCAAGGGCATGAGCTCACGCGCGTCTACCGCGTCACCGAGCCGCTCGGCCTCGAGCCCGTGCTGGAGCTGCCCGGCGCGCGCGTGGTCAGCGACAGCGGCAGCGGTGGTCTGGTGATCCACGGTGGCTGCCAGGCAATCGGCGGAAAGCTCACGCACTGCGTCTTGCTGCCCAGCGGACAGCTGCGGGAGGTGACGAGCCAGAGCGAGCGAGACCGAATGGTCGTGCTGGCCGACGGCCGCGTGGCCATGGTCACGCCACCTGGTGCAGGCAGTCCCGGCTCCTTGCAGCTGCTCGGCAGCGGCCCGGCTCAGCGCGTGGCGTTGAGCGTGGTGCGCCGTGAACCCCGGCACAAGCTGCTGCTCGAGCAGGGCGTTTGGCTCGACGGCATGACCGAGCTCAAGCCCGGCCTCTTGCAGGGTTGGGTCGTGGGAGCCGGTCCCTTCGCGGGATTTACCTTGGCTTTGGATGGGAAGCTGACCTTCCATCGCATTCAAGACAACGGCGCGCGCGCGCTATTCGCCGGGCCGCGGGCGCTGGCGCTCGGTGAAAACGGGCTGGCCGCCGAGAGCACCGACGGTGGCGCCGAATGGCAGGGCGTGGAGCTGCCTCCGGAGCTGGATCTGAAGACGCTGGGCGGCTCGGGTGTCCGGCAGGGCTGTTCGGCCATCGGCTGCTCGTTCGCCGGCTTCACGCGAATCGGCTACTTCGCCGGTCGCTCCGCCAAGAGCCTGGCTCAGCCCGCTGCACCGCCGCGCGTCTCGTTCGCGGGGCCTGGCGGTTCACGCTGGATCCTGCGCTGCGCTCCGACGGGTGAGGTGAGTGCTGCCGCGCTACCGGTCCGTTTAGCGACGCCGATCACTGGTCGGCGCTTGCGCAGCAGCACGCGTGCTCCTGGGGAGGAGCCCGAGCTGCCGCCGCTTTCGCCACTGCTCGACCAGGCGCCCCCCCCGCTGGGCGAGAATCAGCAGGGGGTGGACGCCGGGACCGAGCCCTACGGAATTCAGATCCGCGTGTACGCCTACGGACCGCGTGGCAGCGACTGGACCAAGACCGGCTCGTTGAGTATCGCTTTCGCGGATCGCTTTTCGGTCAAGCCCGGCGTTCGCGTCACGGCGCCGGCACGCAGCCCCTGGCCCGACGTGGCGGCGGCTGCCGACGCGCTCGGCGCCGAGCCCAGCACCAGCGCGGCGGCCCTGGCGGCGGCCTTGGACCCGGCAGGCAGCGCAGGAGCGTTGCTGCTCAGCTCACGCGGCAGCGTCGATCTGTTCGTGTTCGAGGCGGGGCGCGTGCCCATGCGCCTCCCCAACGTGGCGCGGCTGGGCATTGCAGCGCGCTTTTCGGGTGTGGTCAAAACCAAGGCCGGCTTCTTCTTGGGCTCCTACGACGAGAATAACCGCGCCTTTCGCGTCTTCCGCCTGGCTGGTCAGGATTTGGAAGTGGTGCTGGAGGTGACCGACATACCGCCGCCACGCGGCGCCAGCTCCGAGCTCGTGCGAAGCGCAGCCGGGGACGCGCTTGGCATCCTGGTGCGCGGCACCGGCTGGTTCGTCCACCCCGTGGACCTGGAAGCACGGTCGATAGATGCTCCCTACCAGATCGCGCCCGCTCAGCTAGCTAGCATGCCGGCGCCGTGCGCTGAAGGCGCTGAAGGGTTCCTGGTTACTTCCGGACCAGGTCTCGACCCCTACGCCGCGGAGCTGCCCGCCGGCATGACCGCGCGCTCGTTCGAGGGACGCTTCCGCGTTTCGGCGCTCGGCATCTGCACGGACGAGCTGGCCGCCCAAGGCGAAGGCGGCTCGGCGACCGGAGCGCGCCAGCCCGAAGGGCGTCACATGCGCCAGCCCGAAGGGCGTCACATGCGCCAGCCCGAAGGGCGTCACATGCGACAGATATCCACAGCAGCGGGAGTGGGGCACGGCCGCCCGACCGTGGATGTGACCTTGTCCGAGCGCAAATCGCTCGGCCGCCGCATCGGTTTGCGTTGCTCGAATTGAGATACCCCCGTCTCATTCTGGTGATCACCCCCACGTGTGACGATGCGGGGCCAAGGCACGGGCTGTCCCGCGACGCGGGGTTTGATTTTCTGGGCGCCTACTGCTACTACACGGCTGTCCGCGCAGAGTGAGGCTGTCCCCCCCCCGGCCCCTTTGCGCGGACACTGTTTTGTGGGTCCGTTGCTGCCGCTAGCCGCGATCGAGCTTCTTGGCCATCTGTTCACCGAGCTCGATGGCGCGCTTGGTGGCCGAGTCCACGGCGTCGATCAGCGTTCGACGCAGGCCTCCGGATTCGAGCGTGTGAAGACCGGCGATGGCAGTACCGCCGGGACTGGTCACCATGTCTTTGAGCCTGCCGGGGTGCTCGCCGGTCTCGAGCAGCAGCTTGGCCGAACCGTAGACGGTCTGGGCGGCCAGCAGCAGCGCCGTGTCGCGATGTAGACCGACTTTGACGCCACCGTCCGCGAGCGCTTCGATGATGACCATCACGTAGGCCGGGCCGCTGCCGGACAGCCCGGTCACGGCATCGATCAGCGACTCATCGAGCACGACCGAGCGCCCGATCGCGGCGAACAGGGCCTGCGTGACGTCGATATCGTCCTGGGTCGCGCGCGAACCGGGGGCGATACCGGTGGCCCCGGCCAACGCGATGGCCGCGGTGTTCGGCATGGCGCGCACCACGCGCACGTGCTCGGGCAGACGCGCCTCCAGCGAGCGGATCGGGACGCCGGCCGCGATCGAAATCAGCAGCGTCTCCGGCGCAAACGCGTTCGACATCTGATCGAGCACGCGGTCGACGACCTGCGGCTTGACCGCCAGCACCACCAGATTCGATGCGGCCGCCAATTGAAGATTGTCGCTGAAGGTCTTGATGCCGTATTCGGCCTCAAGCTCCTTCAGGTGGTCGGCGCGCACGTCGCTCGCAAAAATCTGATCCGCGGTCACACTCTTGGAGGCGAGCAGTCCTCGGATCAATGCGCCCGCCATGTTGCCGGCGCCCAGCATGCCGATGCGTCGGGATTTCATGGGCTCACGCTAACTCACGAGGCCAAGCCGGGCCAGGACTTCGCGCAGCTCGGCCGCGCTTCCGGCGGCGAGCACGCCGCTCGGGAGCTCTCGCTGCCGATGCTGCGCGTCGAACCAGACCGGCTGCGCGCCAACACCGAGCGCGCCTTGCACATCGGCTTCCCATGAGTCACCGACGTGGACCAGCTCGGAGCAGCCGACGCCCAGCTCTGCGCAAGCGTGCTGAAAGATGCCAGGGTTCGGCTTGTCGATGCCGAGCCGTCCGGAATCGGTGATCACCTGGAAGCTCTCCGACCAGCCCAGCTCCGACACCAGCTCGGCCAGGCGACCCTCGGAGTTCGAGATGATGGCCAGCTTGATGCCGCACCGCTCGAGCTCTCTCACGAGCTCGATCATGCCGGGGATCGGTCGTCGCCAAAGATTTCGGCTCGGCTGCTGATCCCAGAGCCCAAGCGTCAGCTCATCGAGGCGCGCGCTCGGTACGCCGCCCGCGCGCAAGAAGACTTCGATCATGCCGCGCCAGGCGGCGGCGTGGCCGGCGTCCTTCAGCTCGCCGTAACGCCGCCAGGCCGCGGCGTGCTCTTGCTGCGCCTGGTCCGGATCGTAGAGCGCGTCGTGCTCGGTCAGGCGCTCTTTCAAGAGCTCGTGATCGAGCTCGGCCAGCGTTTGGCCGAAGTCGAAGCCGACCGCCTTCATCCGAACAGGCTCCGGAGCTTCTCCAGAAAACCTTGTTGTTGTGGCTGCACGTCCTCACCAAGCTCTCGGCCGAGCTCTTCGATCAATTCGCGCGCGCGCGGCGTGAGCCGTGCCGGGATCTCCACCGCCACTTCCACGAGCTGGTCTCCGCGCCCGCTGCGCAAGCGATGCTCCACGCCCTTGCTGCGCACGCGCAGCACCTGACCAGGCTGTGTCGAAGGCGGCACGCGCAGCTTGATCTTGCCTTCGAGCGTTGGCACGTCGATCTCGCCGCCCAGCGCCGCCTGCACGAAGCTGATTGGCACCTTGCACACCACGTCGTCGCCCGAACGCCTGAAAAACGGGTGCGGCGCGACCTCCACGAGCAGCTCCAGATTGCCCTGGGGGCGGTCGGGTCGGACGCGGTGACCGCCGTGATCCACCACGCGCGTCGCGCCATGCTCGATACCGGCCGGGACATCCACCTTGAGCACGCGCTCACTACTGACCAGTCCCTTGCCGCTGCACGTGCGACACGGCGTCGTGGGCAGCGCACCGCTGCCCTTGCAACGCGAACAGGTCCGCTCGACCGCCAGCGGGAACAGTGCCTGCTGGAAACGCACCCGGCCTCGTCCGCCGCAAGCCGAGCAGGTTTCGACGCGCGTCCCTGGCTCCCCGCCGCGCCCCTCGCAGCTGCCGCAAGTGTCGGCACGCTGGTAGCGCACCTCCTTGCTGGTGCCGAGCGCGGCCTCTTCGAAGGTCAAAGCGAGCGGCATGCGTAGATCACCGCGAGCGCCACCGCGGAAGCCGAAGGCGCCCAGGATGTCGCCGAAGATCTCGTCCAGGCCCCCGAAATCGACCGCGTCGCCCATCCCGCCTCTACCGCCGGCTTGGAATGCCGCGGGCCCATAGCGATCGTAGGCGCTGCGCTTATCGGGGTCGGAAAGGATCTGGTGCGCCAGGTTGATCTCCGTGAAGCGCTGCTGAGCCGCGGGATCGCCCTGGTTCTTGTCCGGGTGATGTTGCGCCGCGAGCCTTCGGAAGGCCGCCTTGACCTCCGTCTCCGTCGCGTTGCGGCCAATTCCTAGTACTTCGTACGGATCCCGCACAGCGGCCCACATAGCATGAACCCCTTCCCGGAGTGGGCGCGGGCGGCTACCCTGCCAGGTTGCGGCCCGGCAATAGGGGCCTGAAGGCTCGATGAACGACGACGACCGGCGGCACAACTACCGGGCTCCTATCGAGCTCAAGGTCGAGTACAAGCGGCTCAACACGTTTTTCGCCGACTACACGCGCAACATCTCGCGTGGCGGCACCTTCATCGGCACCGAAAAACCCTTGCCGGTGGGCACCGAGTTCGTGTTTGCGCTCGGCATCCCCAGCATGGCCCAGCCGTTGCGGCTGCGCGGCAAGGTGATCTGGACCACCGACGCGGCTGACGCCACCAAGGCCAACCCGGCCGGTATGGGCATCGAATTTCAGTACGGTGAGGGCGAGCGAGCCGAGAAGGAGGCGGCGGTCGAGCGCCTGCTGTCGGCCGAGCTCGGCGAGCACCTGGCAACGAAGCTGCTGGGCCGCAAGCCGCAGCTCTAGCCGGTGCCATGAACGACTCGTCGAATCCCTACGCTCCGCCGCGCGCCGGCCAGCTTTGCGGGCGCGATCCTGCTGGCGGAGACGGCCCCCGAGCCGCTCTTTGGAGTTTTTCGCTGAGCGCTACGGCACCACGACGTTGGCTGGGAGCTTGAAGTCCTTCGGCTTGTCGTAGGTTGCAAGCAGGTCGCGCGCGATCGCGACCTCGACCAGGTCGATGGCCTCGCTCTTGGCAACCTGCTCGAGACCGGCCTTGGCGTCCTCGGCGCTGCCCTGGGCGTGGCGCGCCATGGCCGCGTAGAAGATGGCCTCCGTGCGCTGCGCGCGATCCTTCGCGGCTGCCAGCAGCTCGGCGTCGCTGAGCCGCCCGGTGGCCCAGGCGCGCAGGCGCGACGGCCAACCGGACGCGTCGTCGATGGAGGAATAGGCGTCCTCCACCGCGCTACTGCTGGGCACGCGCAGCTTCTTTTCGACCAGTTGCAGCCAGAGCGCTGGATAGATCAGATCTTCTCCCGGCATGCCGGCGCTGACCGCGCGCTCCACCGCGGCGCGAGCCACCTTGAGATCCGACAAGGTCAAACCACGCCGCGCCGCGTCCATCACGGTGGCGGTCAGGATACGCGGATCGGTGCCTGCCGCTTCGAAGGCACGCTCCGTGGCGCGCCGTATTGCGCGCTGATCGCCATAATGCTCGAGCACTCGTGCCAGCACACGCTCGGCGCGCGCCTGCATGGCGCCGCCGCGGCTCTGCTTTTGCGCCAGCAGCGCCCGAGTGAGCGCCGCTTCCAACGCGCGGCTGGCGTCTGCGGCGCTGTTCTGCTCGCGAAACAGCTCGAAGCGCGTGATCTGGGCGTCGGCCTCCGTGAGCAGGTCCAGAGCCGCGCGCGATGCCTCGACTGCCTTGTCGGCCCAGCCCAGGGCGTCACCGAGCTTGCCGCGCTGCCGGTCGATGGCCACCAGTAGCAGGTAGGCGTCGCTGCTCGGCTCCAGCGCGAGCGACTTGAGCAGCAGCGGCCGAGCCCGATCCAGCTCACCGTGTCGAACTTCGGTCGCGCCCATTGCGAAGAACACCCGCCCGGCCGAAGGTCGCACCCGGCCGCGCGCCTGAGGCGTCGAGGCCAGCTCCAAGAGCGGCGCAGCGTTCTCGAACGTGGCGCGCGCCGCCAGGAGCCCCGCCGCGTCCTCTTCCTCAGCCACCACTCGCATCACGAAGCCGAGCGCCGCGCCCAGCGCTTCGGGGTCGGGGTGCTCGCTGACGGCCGGCGCGATCACCAGCGGCGCTACCTCAGCCATGCCGTGCGTCGAAAGCTCGTGGGCCAGCGGCAAGGCGCCGCGCATCGAGCTCGGCTCGGCGCGGAACAGCCCCTCCGCGGCACCGAAAGCGGCGGCGTCCAGCAGCTCGCTATCGATGAGCAGATCCCGATCCACCATGCCGTCCGCGCTGCTGCGCGCCGAATCGAAGAAACGGTACAGGTCGGCCCAGGCGTCGGGATCCTGCTCGTCGGAGCTGCGCTCCAGCCTGTCGCGCAGCTCCGGCGCCATGAGCCGCTCGAGCCCGGCCGAGTCCAGCAGGCTCAGGGCGCCGCGCGGATCGCGCTGGCGCAGAAACAGCGCTGCCACGGTGTAGCCACCCGCGCGCAGCGCACGGTAAGTCTCGTACGCCTCGTCGCGCTCCTGACTCGAATGAATGGGCGCCTCGCCGATGTTGGTGGCGAGCGCTTGCCTGAGCCACGCCACCGTCGCCTTCTTGGCCTGATCCATGGCTTGCGGACCGGTATCGAGCAGCGCGCGGCTAATCGCGGCGCGCGCCGTCGCCGAAGCGGTCGTGATCGCGCCGCTGCCGCGCGTTTCTTGGCGAAAGCGCTCGATAGCGGCCAGGTGGTCTTGCACGTCGTTGCGCAGCACGCCCTGCGGTAGTCGAGGCAGCAGCATCGAGTACAGGGCCAGAGCCCGGCCGTCGTTTCCGACGCGCGCCACCTCGGTCGCGGCATCGTCGAGCGCCCGTTCACCACCGTGCAGCATCTCTGGCCGAAGCTCACCTGTCCGACCGAGTAGGAACGCGCCGCCGACCGCCGATAGACCCGCAGCCGCGTTTCCGCTCGCGAAGCGACTAGCAGCTCGCTTCAGCTGATGTCGCGTCACTCCGATCAGCAGCGAGGCCCGTTCGGATGTGCCCTCGGGGCTCAGCAAGAGCTTGTAGGTCGAGCTGCCGAAGGAGCGCTCGTCCACGGCTGCTGCCCGCACGGGTCCGCCCGCGTCGAGCGGGCTTTTCGGTGCGCCGCCGCTGCCCGGGCCACCCGCGCAACCCGACAGGCAAAAGAGCAGTGAAAGCAGCGCAGGGGCGACGAACCGCACGGCCAGAACCTTACCACCACGGCCCGGGTTCGCGAGGCAGCTGTCTCGTGGATCGCGGGGCCCCAGCCCCGCTCGCCCATATCGCGGGGCTGCTGTCCCCTTTCGCAGGGCTCGGCCTACTCGCCCCGCTCGCGGTTTTACAGATAGACGTCGAGGTGGAGCCGGACTCCGCCTACATCCGCATCGCTCAAGCGGCCGCCCAGGGGGGCAATGTAGCCGAGGCTGGGCTCGAAGCGCTTGAAACGCGCCCCCACGCGGGGCTCTAGGACCGCTTGCAAAATACTCGGCTTGTTGGTGTCCGCGGTGGGTTCGAAGTCGAAAGTTTGGATCGGGTTAATCACCACCGAAAAGTCGAGGCCGCCCCAGAACATCGGGCTATCGAGGAAATTGTAGGTGGCACCGAGCGCGGTCACCTCACGCAGCGCGAAGCCGTTGGCCTCATAGGTGCCGTCATCCATCTGATACACGGGGTTTCTGACGTCCGTGTTGATGGCGGGCATGAGCACGAACTTGGCCTCCGCATGCGCCTCCCAATCGCGGCGTTCGTGGCGGATCCCGGCGCCCACGATGATCGGCAGGCGTTTGGGCTGAAACAGCTCGCCGTCCCGCCAGCCCAGCGTCGCGTCTGCCACACCATTGACGACGGCCTTGTTGCGCCCGGTCGTGTCGGCGTCGTCCGTTGAATCCGGGTTGCCCTGTGCGACCGGGATGCCGACGCCGAACCCGATCGGGATGGTCGTGAGCTTGCTCAGCGAGATCCGATACTCGCCCATGAGCTCCGGCGCACCGAAGGCGGTCACGCCGAGGCTCTTGCCGTTCAGCTGTCGGACCGACGCGGTCGTGATCGGGATGCGCAGCCCAGCGCTGAACGCCGGCGTGATGTCGTAGCGGCCGCCGACCTGGAAACCGATGGCGGTGGCCTTCTCCACGCTCGGCGCGTAAGCGGGGTTGTTCTCGGGCATCTTGCCGAAGCCGATCACGATCTGTCCGAACAGAGCGATCTTGTCGCGCGTCCGGCCCTTGTCGGGCGCGCCCTTGCCGCGCTTGGGCTCCGGCTTCTCCTTGGGCTCCTCGTCAGACTCGGTCTTCGGCGCAAACGGACCCTTGTCGCTCTTCTCGCTCTCGACCGGATCCGACCAGGTGGCAGCGGCGGAAGGCTTATCGTCCTTCTTTTCGTGCTTGCCCTTCTTTTGCGCCAGCGCGCTCTGGGCCGTGAAAACCAGCGAAACGGCAAGGCTTACGAGGGTGAATCTGCGCATACGGGGGCCTCCAGGGCGGTTTCGCGCGCGACGTTACCATGCGAATCGAAAACGGGAGTAAGCTGCTTTGCTTCGCGCCATGAGCGATCCGCAGGCCCGCCCGCCGCCCAAGCGACTTGCCGATTTCGAAATCATCCGCCGCCTCGGGGCCGGCGGGATGGCCGAAGTGTTTTTGGCCAAAAAGCGGGGGGCCGAGGGGACGTTCAAGCTCCTCGTTCTCAAGCGAATTTTGCCGGCTTACGGTTCCTCGCGCCGCTTTCGCACGATGTTCGCCGAGGAGGCCCAGCTAGCTACGCGCCTCAACCACCCCAATATCGTCCAGGTCTACGACTTCCAGGACTACGGGGAGGAGGGCCAGCTCCTGAGCATGGAGTTCGTGGAGGGGCCGGACTTACGGAAGTTGATGCGCGCCGCGCAGGCCAAGGGCCAGCGCGTGCCCCCGTACGTCTCGGCCTACGTGATCTCCGAGATCGCCAAGGGCCTGCACTACGCGCACGAGCGCAAGGATGAGGCCGGCAAGCCGATCGACATCGTGCACCGCGATGTTTCGCCGCAGAACATGCTGCTGAGCTTCGACGGCGCGGTGAAGATCGCCGACTTCGGTATCGCCTCGGCCAACCTGTTTCGCGAAGAGCCGGGCGTGCTCAAGGGCAAGACCGCGTACATGTCGCCCGAGCAGGCACGTGGCGAGCGTGTCACGCGCCGCACCGATATTTACTCCCTGGGCGTAGTTTTCCACGAGCTTTTGACCGGTCGAGCGCTGCACGGCACGGCCGAAGGCCCCGAGCTGCTCGAGGCGGTGCGAGCTGGACGTGTGGAGCCGCCCAGCACGTTCGTGCGTGAGCTGCCCAGTGAGCTCGAAGAGATCGTGATGAAGGCGCTGGCGCGCGATCCCGCCGAGCGTTACGAGACCGCGCGCGAGGTTGCCGCAGCCGTCAGCCGCGCGCTGCTGCAACGGCAACAGCTGATCGACTCGCACGTGGTCGAGTCGGTGCTCGCCGAGCTCGTGGCGCGCGAGCACACTGCGGAGCTCCCGCTGCCCGAGCAGATCCCTGGCGTGCACCTAGGGCCTGATGCCTCCGAGCACGCCTCATCGCTGTCGATTGGGCCTCAGACGTCGGGCTCCGACGCACCGGACGAAACTACCGGGCCGGGCACGCGCGCGGGCCTGAAGGAGCGGGCGGGGCGCGAGGTGCGCCACGTCGCGGTCGTGACGCTGTGCATTCACGGGCTGGTGGAGCTGACGGCGGCATCTTCGCCCGGCCAGGCTGCCCACGCGCTCGACCGGCTCAAGAGCACGCTGGAGGAGATCGCCTTTCGTCGCGGCGCGCACTTCGCCTGGAGCGACAGCAAGGAGGCGGGCAGCCTGCCGTTCGCGCGCGCAGTGGTCGGTTTGATGGCCAATCCGGCGCGTGCGCCGCTGGATGCGGTGTGGCTGGCGATCGACGTGCACGAGGTGATCCGCGGCGCCTCCGAAGACTTGCCGCTGCCGCTGCGCGGCTCGATCGGTATCGTGCGCGGCATCGCCACTGGCCAGCGTGATAAAGCGGGCCACCTGGTGCAGCACGAGCTGGCCGAGCCTGCCAACCATCTGGCCGATTTGCTCGGTGAACAGGCGCCGCCCGGGGTGAGCTGGGTCGCCGGCGGCCTGTATCGTCTGGTGCGCCGCGATTTCATGTGGGGTGACGCGCCGACCATCAAGATCCCGCTCGCGGAGGAGCGCAACCTACCGCAGGACATGCGCATCTACTCGCTTTTGCGCCCGCACACCCGCGAGGAGAAGCTGCTCGAGATGGCCAGCGCGTCGAGCGACCTGATCGGTCGCGACGCGGAGCTCGCGGATCTTCACGCGGCTTACTACGGCGTGGTCGGCTCCGGGCTTTCCGCGGGCCAGGTTGCGGCCCGCGTGATCTCCGGTGAAATGGGCATCGGCAAGACCGCGCTGCTCACGGCTTTTTTGAACGAGCTGCCGCCCGACGCGCGCATACTCCGCGCCGAATGCTCGCCCGCGCTGAGCGAGGTGCCGTTCGCGACCGTGTCCGAGTGGGTGCGCGAGCTGACGGGCACGCGCACCGATCAGCCTATCGAGGAGGCGCGTGCCTTGATCAGCGACGCGCTGAGCGAGCTCGCAGGCGGTGACGACGGTCCCGAAATCGTCGAGCGCATGGCAGAGCTTGCCACCGGTCGTGTGCAGAGCACGGTCGATGAGGCCGACGTAGCGCGCTCCAGACAGCTGGTCGCGCTGGGCTTGCGCCGCTTCTTCGCACGCGCTGCCCTCGAAGCGCCGCTGGTCATCGCGCTCGACGGTCTGCAGTGGGCAGACCGCCCGAGCCTCGAGCTGGTGACCGAGTTCTTGAAGCGCCCGGAGCCGCTGCCCATCCTGGTGCTGCTTCTGGCGCGCCCCGATGATCGGGTGATGCCGCAGCTCGAGGAGCTCGTGCGCATCGATCTCAAGGGCCTGTCCGCCGAGCACCAGCTACGCCTGCTACAATCGCGCTTCGGCGTGATCGACGGGGTGCGCCAGGTGTGCGCCGACCTTTTGCCGCGCGCCGGCGGTAATCCGTTCTTCCTGCTGGAAATGGTGGACGCGCTGCTCGAGCGCGGCCGCTTCGAAATTCACGAGCGCGAGGGCGGCGGCCAGGAGCTGGTTTCGACGGAAAGACCGGGAGAAGCTGCGCTCCCGCTGCCCTCGACGCTGGAGCAGCTGATCGCCGACCGCCTGAACGAGCTGCCCTCCGAAGAGCAGGCCATCGTGGAGTGGTTGGCGGTGGCCGGCGGCCCGCTCGGCATCGAAGATTTGCTGGCGCTCGAGGGTTCGGACACCGAAGACGCGGTGATGCGCCTATGCGCGCGCGGCTTGTGCGAGCAAAAGGGCGAGCTAACCGACGTGCGGCACCCGCTCACGCGCGACGTCGCCTATCGGGCGCTGGATAGACGACGCCGCGTGCGCATGCATCATCGACTGGGCGAGCACTTGGGGCGCACGCCGCTCGCCAAGGGGCTCACCGCGGCCATCGTGGCCAGGCACTTGGCGCGCGGCAACGCTCGCACAGAGGCGGCCGGCTTCTTCTTGGAGGCGGCGGATGCGGCACGCTCCAGCTACCAAACGCAGCTGGCCAAGCGCTGTTACCGGCGTGTGATCGCGCTGCTTCCGGGTTCCGATCCCAAGCTGATCGAGGCCTACGAGGCGCTCGAGGCCATCTCGCGCAATCAGGGGCGTTGGCAGGAACGGCGCAGTCACTTGACTGAGCTGCGCAGGCTGGCCAAGGAGAGCGGGAAGGCATTCTGGGCCGCCACCGCGCTGCTGCGCACCGCGCAGTTCGAGCTCGACGCCGGACAGCTGAGTAAGGCGCTGGTCTCCGTGCAGCGTGGCGAGCAGATGTCGAGGAGCAGCGGCTCGGCGGTGCTGGAGGTGGGGGCGCTCACCTTGATGGCGGAAATCCTCCATGAAATCGGGGATATGCAGGGCGCTCTGGCGGCGGTCGATCGCGCGCTCGAGGCTTCGAATCAGGAGGCAGCGCCGGTGCGGCTGCGCGCCGAGGCGCTGCGCTTGCGCGGTACGCTGCTGCGCCGCGTGGGCCGCGTGCATGAAGCGGTCGAGTGCCAGGCCGAGGCCATCGCGGTGTTCCGGCGCGTGGGTGCGCGGCGTCTGGAAGCGCGCGCCAAGAACTCGCTGGCTTATGCGCTCTTGGTGCTCGGTCGCTTCGAGGATGGCATTGCGCTCGCGCTCGACGCGATCCGCATCGATCTCTCGATCGGCGGGCGCTTCCAGATCGCGCGCACACTCAGCACCATCGGCGCTTGCTATGCCAACCTCGGAGACGTTCCACGCGGGCTGGCCTACTTGCGTCGCGCCCGCGAAGCGCACGAGCGCTACGGTGATCGCGATTCGCGTGCCGACACGCTCTTGTCGACGGCCGAGCTGCTGCTCGAAGCCGGCGACTTCGTGGCGGCCGAAACGTTGGTCGGTGACGCGGGGGCGCTCACCGCCGTCACCGGTAGCGCCTTCGACTCGGTGCACGAAAAGATCTTGCGCGCCTTGATGGCGCGCCAGCAGAACGACGCCGCGCGCGCGGTCATGTATGCCTTCGATGCGCGTCAGGCCGCCGAGGCGCAGGCTTACGTGGCGTTCCATTTCTACGCCATGGCCATCGAGGCGCGTGCCCGCGTCGAAATGGGCGAAAATCACACCGGAATCTTGCTCGCCACCACCGCCATGGGCGCGATCGAAACGCTCCAAGGCTCGGAGTACGGCCTGCCCACGCGCGCGCTGTGCTGTGAAGCTCTGGTGCGCGCCGGCTCGCCGCAAGCGTTCGAGATCCGCGAGCGCGCTCGCGCCTACGTCAGCCGCCTCGTCGAGCACATCCGCGACCCGATCTTCCGCGAGCTCTTCCTCAAACGCAAAGTCGTCATCGACATCTTGCAAGCCTCGCCAGCGCCCTCGAAGAATCCAGAACGGAGCCTGTTTTCCTAGTAGTCTCGATCCGTTCGAGGCCAGCCGGCCGGCAACGTCGTACCGACTCACCTGGGTCAAAGCCAGTTTTTCACGATGTATTCCGATCGCATCGCCAACGCGGGCTACGCCGCATACCGCCCGGCTTTTTCGGAGTGGTTGCTCGACTACCCGAAGCGCACCGGCAGGCTCGAAGATTGTCTGCTGAGCTATGAGGTCTACTTCGTGAGCGATCAGAGCCCCCAGTGGGAAGCGCGCTCGGCCCCAAGCCGGTCGAGCGGCAGCGCTTCATGTCCTACAGCGCGCCGCTGGATAGCCCCTGTCGCGTGCGACGTGCCTCCGGGCCCGCGATCGGACAATCGGCG
>DATEDZ010000095.1:0-22501 GCA_035281385.1 Polyangiaceae bacterium | reverse complement strand
ACGCACTTGTCTGCGGTAACTCCCAGCCGTTCGGCCGCCGCCAGGAAGATGTCGGGCGCAGGCTTGGGATTTTTCACCAGCGGCTCGTCACCGCAGACGACGGCGTCGAAATGCGAGAACCACGGATGATGCTGCGTCTTCAGCTCGAATAGCGGTCGAAAGCTGCTGGTAGCGACGGCCAAGCGACAGCCACGCACCTTGAGCTTGACGATCAGCTCTGCCGCGCCGGGCATGGCTGGTGTGTTCCCGAACAACTCCTGGAGGATGGGCTCGCGAAGCGCCAGTAGTTCTTCGGGTGTGAGCGGTAGGCCGAATTTCTCGATCACCAGGCGTGCGCTCGCGGGAGCGGCGCGCCCCATCATCGTCGACTTGGTCTCCCAATCGAGGCTTGCTCCGTAGGGCGCCATGACGCGATCGTAAGCGATCGTGTAGAGCGGCTCGGTATCGAGCAAGACGCCGTCCATGTCGAAGATCACGTGCGTGGCTTGGTCCAAGAGGCCCATGAGACGCGGTATATACCGTCGCTCAGGGTTATTCATCTCGGAGACGAGGAAGCCTAGACGCGAGCCGGCGCACCAATGCGCGAGCAGCTGCCCGCCTCGGGCGCCCGGGAGGCCCCGAGAGGCCGCCAACCCACTCGTTAACTTACGGAGAACTTGGCGAGGCGCCGCCGAGAAGGCGCCTTCGGCGAAGGGGCCTTCGTGTCCTGTCGAGCGACGGTGACGAGCGCTTGCTGCTCGATCAGCCCAGTGGACTCGCGGACAGGCAAGCCCTCGGTGCTGAAAAGGCGCAGCGCCCGAGCGCGCCGCAGTCCTTCAGCTTCCGACATGGAGGCCAGCTCTGGTGACACTGCCCGGTCATTCTAGCACGCCGGCTAATCCCTAACCCCTGCTCTACGGCGCGCGTTTGCAGCGCGGGCTGTCGAGCACGACCGTGACGCCCTTGTTGGACGGAACCAGGCGATTCCACAGGCGAGTGATATCGCTGTGTCCGGTGAAGATGTCGACGTGCTGGCCCTGCACCTTGAGACCGCGGTCCTCGGCCAGAAAACAGCCATCGTGGACGGCGCTGCCGGAGGGATCGCGCGCGATGCCCTCGTACTCGGGGATGTAGAGCGGCGTGCCGAGCGGAATGAGGTTGGAATCGACCGCCACCGTGACCAGCGGCGTGATCGGCTTGCCCATCGCGCCGCGGCCCCAGGGGAACTGCGCCTTGTCCAGCAGATCGAAGCAGATACGCTGGCCGGTGCGCGGGCATTCGGCGGCGCAAGCGCAGTCACGCTTGGCGAAGCTGACGGTGCCGCCCGCCTTCAAGGTGCCGCTGCCCTGCACGCATACGCTTTCGTAAAAGCCACGCGGCACGCCCGCGATGGCCTGGCACTGCGGGTTCATGAGGCTGATCGGCTCGCCCTCGAAGTCACCCTCGCTCGGAAAGTCGTAGTAGGTGTTCTTGAAGGTGCCGAGCACCTTGCCCGAGAGGCCCTGCGCCTTGGGTTTGCCGGTCTGCGAAATGGGCAGCGACGGACCGGCGCCGGGCGCGCTGGCGCCGAGCGGCGGTTCCGCGGGCGGCGGTGCCTCGCCGATGACATGGGCGCGGGTGCTGCGCCTGGGCGGCGGGCTGGCGGGGCGCTCGGCAGTCGGCAGCGGCAGCGGCGGGGCGGTGATTTCCCCGTCGAGTGGCTGAGCCATCCAGTCCGAGCCGCCGGTGTGGCACCCGAACGCCGTCTGAGCGGCCAGGGTGACGAGGGCGAGCGGGACGGCTGCGCGGCGCATCACGGCTGCTTGCGATGGGGTAGGGGCGCATTGGGCACGCTCTCCACGCGCTGCTGCGCTCGGGTCGGATCGCACTCGCCGGAAGCGTCGCCGGTGATCAGCGGGCGCAGCGCTTCGGTGTGCTCGAGCCAGTGCCGCTTGACGTGCTCCGGTACGCCCGCTTCCTCCAGCGTCTCCTTGAGGATCATCAGACGCCGCGCGAACTGCCCGCCCATGATCGGATGGGCGCGATGGGCTTCGTCCAGCGGGCGGCCGGTGTATTCGATGGGGGCGCCCAGATGCTGGGCGGCGTGCTCGTACTCCTTCTGCTTGATGCGCTCGCGGCGGGCGCTACGGAAGAAAAAGCCGATCATCACGTCATCGAAGACGCGGTCCACGAAGCGATCGACGATCCGGCGCAGCACCGGCTCTCCGCCGAGGTCGTCGAAAAAGCTTGCGGCCATGCGTACCGCAGCCTACCGCGAAAACGCGCGTGCCGCCCCTGGCAGACTTACTCCAGCGTACGCAGGCGCCGAATGCGCTTTTGGGCTTCCATGTTGACGGGATCCAGGCGGTTGGCTTCGCGCCATTCGCGCTCGGCGCCGACCTTGTCACCGAGTAGCAACAGCGCGTCGCCCAGCACCACGTGCGCATCCGGATCGCGGGGCTCGCGCGTCAGCGCGCGCTGGGCCCAGCGCACCGCGGCGGCGCCGTCGCCCAGCTGATTCAGGCAGGCGGCCAGGCCGCGGCTGGCGGGCAGGCTGTCCGGGTCGAGCACGATGGCGCGCCGGAAAAAGCGCTCCGCCCGCGACACGTCTTTCTTCTTCAGCGAGGCCTCCGCCTCACGAAGATTGCGCATCAAGAGCGCCTGGAACTTTTCGGTGTCGCTAGGGTCGATGCCCGCGGCCATCAGCCAGGCTTGTTTGGCGCTGTCGTGGTCGCCGATACGCACCAGGCCGTCGCCGAGCAGCGAATGGGCTCGCCCGCTGCTCGGGTCGAGCTCGATGGCCTTGCGCGCTTCCTCGGCTGCCCTGGCGCCGTCCTTGCGGATCAGGAACAGCTGCGCCAGGTCGATGTGAGTCTGCGGATTGTTGACGTCCCAGCGTGCCGCCTTGCAGTAGGCAAGCTGTGCGTCGTCGACCTTACCTTGCACGAGCGCCTTGGAAGCGGCGACCTGTTGCTCGTAAGCCGCGCCGGGGAAGTTACCGGCGTCCAGGTTGAGGGGCTCGAGCATGGATTGGCAGCTCGGCGCCACCGTGCCCGACTCGTCCCGCCCTGCCGGCGCTTTCGGTGCCGGAGTCTCCATCGGTGCGTCCTGCGCGGGCACGGCGGTTGCTTTCGGTGCCGGCTGCGCAGCAGGCGCGGTCGCGGCGGGCTTCGGCGCAGGCTGGACGGCGGGAGCGCTCGCGACCGCGGGTTCTGTCTCAGGGCTATTCGACTGACGCGAGAGTGAGCCCAAAAACCAGGCGACGAGCAGGCCCTGAGCGCAGGCCAGGCCGACCAGCACCCCGGCCATCGGTTTGGTGATGCCGAGCCGCTTGCGCGATGAACGCCCTGGCGCCGGGCTCGGTCGTGGCGCGGCCATTTCCGCGCCCGACAGCTCGTCGATCGCGGGCAGCGTCGGCGTCGGAATGGACTGGGGTGGCGGCGGCAGGCTCGGACTGTGCGGCGAAGGAATGGAAGGCGCGATCGGCGCCTGCTCCGAATCCGCCATGTTGAGCGCGACGTCGATAGTCGACATCAAGTTGGTCACGGCGGGCTGCTGCACTGGGTCGACCTGCACGCGTCCCGAGCTCAAGACCAACAGGCCTGCCAGCGCCAGCGCGCCGTCGTAGGTCGCGCTCGGATCATGGGGAGCGTGGGCGGAAGCGCCCACCACCAGGCCCTCGGAGAGATCGATGGACACGACCAGGCGAGGATTGCTGATGGTCAGCCGGATCGCGCGCGGTGTGGTCACCAGGTCGCGCAGCAGGCGAGCGGGGCCGGTGATCTCGAGTCGAGTATCGAAGGCCTCACCGAGGTGCGCGAGGTCGATCAGGGCGCGATCGGCCTCCGCCAGGGTACCGAGCGCGGCCTCCAACCGATCGAGCGCCGGAACGCTGAGCGTGTCGGACCAAATTTCCTCCCAGCGCACCACCAAGAGCGACGCCCAGCGCAGGCGCGTATCCTTGCGCATGCGCCGGAGCAGCTCGTAGCCATGGCCCTGCAGGTGTGCTTCGCCGGCGATCAAGATCTCGGGATCCACCTGGCGCAGGCGCGCGAAGCGCGCGTCGGAAGGATTCAGGTCGGTCACCACCACCGTGGCGCCGCGCGCGCGCAGCTCTTGCGCGACACTGTCGGCGCGCGCGGAGTCGTCGTCGGCCAGCGCCACGCGCAGGCCCTTCAAGCCGTTTGCAATCGGCTCGAAATCGGTCTCGTTCGGATCCAGCAGCTTGATAGTGCCGCCCGCGCGGTCGTCGAACTCGTATTTCAGGGGTTCGGCGTGCACGACGTGGCGCCGCACACGGGTTACGAAGTCATCGATGAAGGCCGCCAGCGGGCGCCCGCTGCCCAGCACCAGGCGGATCGGCTGCTCGCCCGAGTCCTTGCCGGGGTGGACCGAGAGAATGCCGCTGCGCAGCTCGCTACTGAGCGCGCCCACGAACTCGGCTAGGGTCGCCTCGCCGACTTGACCGAGGGCTTCGCCGCGTTCGGGGATCTCGCGGGCCAGCTTGGCGATTTGCTCGGCGATGGCATCGATGCTGGCCGAGCGCGGGATCACCGCCGCGGCGCCGTGGCGAAAGGCTTGTAGGCGCTGATCGAGCGCTGGATTGTCGTCGAGGATCGCGACCGGCACGACCGAGCTCGACGGTGAGGCCGCGAGCTTTGCCAAAAGCGCGCGACCTCCTTGACTAGCGGCCTCGTTCGCGAGCAGCACGAGATCCGGCGCGGTGACGATCACCGTTTCGACGGCGGAGTCGGCGCTGGTAGTCTCGACGTAGACTCGATGTCTGGAGAGCGCGACTCGCAGCGCGGGCTCGAAGCCGGCGTCGGAGCCGACCAAGAGCACGGTGGGCTCGCTGGGTGCGTTCGGAGAGCCCGAGCGGCGTGGGGCCACGCTGCGCGTCGGCACGGCGGCGCGGGCGCTCCTCGAATCCCCGAGCGGTCGAGGCACTTCCGCCTTGAGGGGGCGCGGTGGCACCTCGGACCGAACCGGACGCATGACTCCCCATCATCCCAGACTCGCTCTAAAGCGCAAAGCCGTAGCCTCTCACTCGGGTTTCAGCGTCACGGTTGCGATCGCGTCGATGAGATTGGCGAGGGCGGAGCTTTCGTAACCGGCGCAGCCGGTTACGAGATGCGACAGGGTGCGCGAGTCTCGCACCATCCATCACTTCGTTAAGTGATGTCGGTTCGAGCGATCAGCTGCTGGAGGGCCGCATGCACGCGGCCATTCGACGCAATCAAATGCCCAATCTTCAGGTTGACTGGTTTGCCATCGAGCGCGGTCAGCATGCCGCCGGCTGATAGCAGCACCGCTGCTCCAGCCGCGCAGTCCCAGGCGTTCAGGCGCCGTTCCCAGTAGGCGTCGTAGGTACCGTCAGCGACCAGGCACATCTCGATCGCCGCCGAACCGCAGCGCCTCACACCCTGCACCACCTTCTTCACCTGGACGAACGTATCGAGGTTATTGTCGGGTGCCGTGTGGCGGTCGGGTGGGAATCCGGTGGCGACCAGCGCCTGCTCCAGCTCGGTGGTCTCGCTCACGTGACAAATCTCCCCGCTGCGTCGCGCTGGGCCGCCGCGATAGCCGATCCAGCTCAGGCCTAGGACCGGCGCCACCACCGCGCCCGCCACCGGTGCTCCGCCTTCGAGCAAGCCGATGCTGACCGACCAGAAGGGATGCCCGTGAACGAAGTTGGTGGTCCCGTCGAGCGGATCGCAAAACCAGCTCAGGTCGGCGCGGCGCAAGGCTCCGCGTTCCTCGGAGACCAGCCCCAGCTCGGGAGTGGCGCTGGACAGACGCGCGACGATCAGCTCTTCGCTGCGCAGGTCGAACTCAGTGACCAGATCGCGACGCGCCTTCTCAGTTGGCGTGGGACGTGAGCGGTACCCTTGCAGCAGCAAGGTACCCGCTTCGACAGCTACTTCGAGCGCCAGGCTCGCGTAGCCCTCCGGAGTCAGCTCGCCCCGTGGCACTTCTTGTACTTCTTTCCGCTGCCGCAGGGGCACGGGTCATTGCGACCCACTTGGGGACCCGTATTGCGCACGGGCGGCCCCTTGATCTCGATCCCGTCCACGAACACCCAGCGCGGCCCGTGCTTCCTGAAGCTGGCGCGTTCGCGATGCTCAATCGCGACGCCACGAATCTTGTAGCGCGCGACGAACTCGACGAGACCTTCCTGGTCGCTGGCTTGGCCTGCTTCGGTCTTGGTGATTTCCAGGCCCAGCCACTCCGCGCTCTTCGACCACGTCTCGGTGTTGTTGCGATCGACCTCGTTCATGGTCGCCGGATCGTGCGAGCTGAGGATGTAGTCGACGTTACCGGTCGCATACGCCGTGTAGCGCGACCGCATCAGGTCCTCCGCCGTCTCCGGCAACGCCTGGCCCGAGATCAGCGGGCCGCAGCAGCTTTCGAGGGATTCGCCTTTTCCGCAGGGACAGGTCATCGGAGGCGCCGGCCATAGCATGGGCCGGAGCGGGGGCTCAATGGCCGCTAACGTCGACGTAGCGCTCCCAGCGCCGGCGATGGCGTGGCTGCCCGCTTTCGGGGCTTCCAACGCCGTCTCCGGCGCGGGCCGTAAGGCTCCGAGCCGCCGGCTTCGCGCGCCCACGTGGGCGTCCTCAGTTCGGCGAGAAAGCCCGATTCCGTGCTCGTCTTGACGCCGCCGTCGCTGCTCACGAGCCCTCACGACGCGGCTCCAAACGGTGCGCCTCGGCGGTTGCGCACCGTACGGCGCGGCGGCGAGACAGCTGTACCGATTGACGCGACAGCAGCGAGCTGCAAATCGAGCCGCAGGTTGGCAGCCCGATCCTATTCAGCTCTCCTTTTCGGGCACGTTCACGTAACGTTCACGTCTACGGGAGCAGCGGCAAGCAGGACACGCACTAGCGGCGCGTGCACACACTGACGCCGAACACGGTCGGGCGGCAATACTGGAAGGGGCACTCGTCGTTCGACTGACACAACTGGCGCTCGCGCTGCGGACCCATACCCAGGCACGCCGCCTTGCACTGGGAGCCGGAGCCGACCTCCGCTTCGATCACCTTCAAACAACAGACGGTGCTTCCCGGGCAGTCGTCGCTATTGGTGCAGCTCAAGACCGCGCCGCTGCACTCATCGGACTTCGGAATACAACCGAAGCCAGAGAAGCCAGCACAGCACTGCTCGAGCGCGGTGTCACACGTCATCGGACCGCAGGTCATGCTCGGACCGGGCGACGAACCTGCGACGCTGCTGCCGCCCTGGCCGGTGCCTGCAGTGCCGACGCCGCCCGCGCTCATGCCGCCGTCGCCGATCGGGCGCGTGCCTCCCGTCGCTTTGCCGCCGATGCTGCTGGTGCCGCCGCTCGCGCTCGAGCCGTTCGCTCCTTGCCCGGGTTCGTCATCGCCGGGTCGCGCGCCGCTGCTCGAGCTGGCACCCGTTCCGTCGGCACCGGTACCGGTCGCCCCGCTGCCATCGCTCCCGAAGAGATAGTCCTCGGTATCCGACCGACCACCGCACGCCTGTAGCAGGGGCAGAAGCATGACCCCCGCTGCCATCGAGCCCAGGAAGTGGCGAAGTCGACGCATTGCGTAGCTAGGCTAGTACCTTGCTCGCGTGCGAACCAGCCGCGGGCCGCGTATGCTCGGGCTTGGCGCCGGGCGGCTCTTGCAACCCAGCGAATTCTGTCTCGTATCGCGGGCCTCTGTCCCGTACCGCGGGCCCGGCCCCGCTCTCGCTCACAGCATGGACGCAACTCCTACCACCTCCTCCATCGAAGTCGAAAACACCCAAGTCCTGCTGGCCCTATCCGGGCCGCAGTCGAGTCTTTTGAGCGAGGTGGCCCGGCACAGCGGAGCCGACGTCAGCCTGCGTGGCAACACCATCCTGGTTGCCGGTGAAGCGGCGGAGGTCAAGCTCGCCGAGCGCTTCCTGCGCGACGCGGCCGAGCTCGTCAGCAAGGGCTTCGACATCGGACCGAACGACGTCGCCAGCTCTATGCGCGGCCTGCGCGCGGACCCGGCGCGCTCGCTGACCGAGCTGCTCGACGAGACGATCATCGTCACCGCGCGCAAACGCCCCATTCTTCCCAAGAGCCGCGCCCAGCGGCAGTACGTCGAAGCCATCCGCACGCACGATCTGATCTTCGGCATCGGCCCTGCCGGAACCGGCAAGACCTACCTGGCGATGGCCATGGCGGCGTCGGCGTTGATGCAGAAGAAGGTCAAACGCATCATCATGGCGCGTCCGGCGGTGGAGGCCGGTGAGAAGCTCGGCTTCCTGCCCGGCGACCTGGCCGAGAAGGTGAATCCCTACCTCAGGCCACTCTACGACGCTCTGCACGACATGCTCGAGTTCGAGCGCGTCGAACAGCTGCGCGAACGCGGCCAAATCGAGGTGGCCCCGCTGGCCTTCATGCGCGGCCGCACGCTCAACGATTCCTTCGTGATCCTGGACGAGGCTCAAAACGCCACCAGCGAACAGATGCGCATGTTTCTGACGCGCCTGGGTTTCAGCTCGAAATGCGTGGTCACGGGCGACATCACGCAGACCGACCTGCCCCAGGGTGCCCGCAGCGGGCTGCGTGAGGCGCGCGAGCTGCTCTCGGGCACCGACGGCATCGCGTTCTGCGGTTTCTCGGACGAGGACGTGGTTCGCCACCCGCTGGTGCAGAAAATCATCGTGGCCTACGAACGGCGCGATCGCGAGACCGAAGCGCGCCGGGCGGCCAAGGAGCCGCCCGACAAGCCATGATGGCGGCGGAGGCGGGCTTGCCTTCGCCACTATCGGAGCGGCGCTAGCTGGCCGCCGTGTGCTGAAAGGGCGGCGTCGGTTTCCTTGAAGAGATTGGCCAGTGAACGCACGAACGCGGCCAAGGTCGGATTCTGATCGAGCTCGCGATTCGCGCTTCACCGGTAACGATTTTGAGCGTCACTTCGTCGGCCGCCACGATCGTGGCCGTGCGTGGTCCGCCTGCAAACACCGCGGCCTCGCCAAACACGTCTCCCGGACCCAAGCTCCGCAGCAAGCGGCGCTCGCCTTGAATCGTCTTGTACACCTCGCAATTGCCGCTTTGGATGATGTAGGCAGTGCTGCCGGGCTCACCCTCGCTGACGATGGTTTGACCCGCGGCCAAGCGCAGCGTGTCGAACCAGCCGCCGCCGCGCAGAAACTGCTCCAAATCCGCGCGCAAGGCGGCCACGGACGACCGGAGACTAGCGGATTTGCGCAGCTGGACCACGAGTAGTGGGCGACTTTCGAGGCTTCTTCAGCTCGCCGTTTCTGGAAACGCTCTGTCCCGGCCTCCGAGTTGACGCCCCGCTCCTTCCCGACGCACCCTTCGCGTTGAAAGCCAGGCTTTCCAGCCGACCCAGCCATGGGCGAGACCACGACCGCCGAATTTCGGTGCTACGCCACCTTGTTGTTCGCAGACCTGTGCGACTACACGACGCTGGCCGAGGCGCTCGACCCGGAGGAGGTCGCTCCGCTCTTGCGTCGTGTACGCGAGCGCGTCGAAGCTGTGGTGCGGAGGCACCGCGGCACGGTCAACGAGTGGCGCGGGGACGGCGTACTGTGCATGTTCGGAATTCCGCTTTCCACTGAAGAGGATCCCAAGCACGCGATCGAGGCAGCGCTGGAGATGCGCGAGGTGGTAAAGGGTCTGGAGCAGGGTCTGCCGGGTCCGGTCGGCTTCGAGGTGCGACTGCATACTGGTATCGATTCGGGGCTCGTGTTCGCTCGCGAGCGTGACGGGCTGGACGGTTACGACGTCATTGGCGACGCGGTGAATACGGCCGCGCGGCTCTGTTCGCGCGCGGGCCGGGACGAGATCTGGGTCAGCCAGCCAACGCTCGAAGGCTTCAAGGAGCACTTCGAGACGCAGGGCATGGAGTCACTACAGCTCAAGGGCAAGAAGGATCCGGTGCGCGCGTGCCGGGTGCTTTCGCGCTCGGAAGTCGCGACGCGCTTCGCGGCTTCGCAACGCCGCGGACTCACACCGCTCGTGGGTCGTGACGCAGCCTTGGAGAGCCTCGGCCAAAGTCTCAACCAGGCTCTCCGTGGCGGGCTCCAGCTCGTCAGCATCGTGGGCAGCCCCGGTATCGGCAAGACGCGAACGCTCGAAGAGCTCAAGCGCCGGATCCCGATGAGCGTTGACGCATTCCAGGGCTACTGTGAGAACGCACCGAACACGACCCCGCTACCGGCGTTCATCGACGTCTTGCGCCAAGTCTTCGGGGTACACCCGGGCATCTCGCCGAGCGCGGCTCGCGTCAGCGTCGAGGCAGGGCTGCGTGACATCGACCCAGAGCTCTCCGCGGAGCTCGACGTGCTGCTGCATCTAGTCGGTCTCGACACACTACGCAGCCCGTCACTGGTTCCGGAAGAGGTGCAGCGCTCCTTCATCAGCGTGCTCGTCCGACTGTTCGCGGGCCTGAGCCGCACGCGCCCTTTCGTCTTGATGTTGGACGACTGGCAGTGGGCCGACGACGTTTCGCGCCAAGTGCTCGGCAACTTGATGCGGGAGCTGCGCGAGAGGTCCTGCTTGATCGTACTTGCTTCCCGCGACCTGAGCGATCCTTTGCAGACCGCCGGTGGTGTGATTTCCTTGGATCCGCTCACGCATGACGAGTCCGCCCGCATCATCGCCGCGATCTTGCCCTATTCGCTGAACCTCGGGCTGACGCGGACGATTCACGAGCGGGCTGGCGGGAACCCACTGTTCTTGGAGGAGCTGTGTCGAGCGCTGCCTAGCGAGGTTTCGAGCGGCCAAGAGGATCTGGTCGGTAGCCGCGTGCCGAGCACGCTGCGTGGCATCATTCAGGTCCGCACCGAACGCTTGCCGGAGCTCCCTGCGCATGTGCTACATGCCGCAGCTGTCATCGGTAGCGAGTCGCCGTTCTGGCTGCTATCACGCGTGGCCGAAACACCCGACCTGGACGACGCGCTGCGCGTGCTGGTCCAGGCCGACTTGGTGCACCCGGCTAACGCCCAAGGCTCTTTTCGCTTCAAGCACTGGACCACGCGGGAGGTGGTGTACGAATCGGTGCGCCTGCCGGAACGGCGACGACTGCACGCCAAGATCGGCGAGGTGCTGGAGAACCACGCGACACAAACCAACCGATCTCCTCCCTACGAAGAGCTGGCCTACCACCTGGCAGGGAGCGGCGACCACGAGCGAGCGGCGCACTTCGCAGAGCTGGCCGGCGATCGGGCCTCGGCGTCGTCCTCGCTCGATCACGCACGGCAACACTACCGCGCTGCGCTTGGCGCTCTCGAGAGGCTGAGTCAAAATCAGGAGCTGGAGCGACGTTGGATGGCCATCGTCGACAAGTGGGCAGCAGCCTCGCTGTATAGTCCCGCCGAGGAGCATCTAGACCTGATCCGGCGCGCCGGTGAGCTGGCGCTGCGCCTTCAGGACCGGGTGAGTGCGGCGCGCGCTGAATATTGGCTGAGCTGGTTTTGCTACGCTCTCGGTGACCAGCGGCTGGCCACGCAGTATTGTCGGAGCGCCCTGGCGCGCGCCGAGGCTGCGCACGACCAACGACTGGTGGGACAGTTACTGCTGAGCCTGGGACAGAGCTTGGCGGCGGCCGGTGAATATGGCGAAGCCCTCGCACTCTTCGCCTCGGGGCTCGAGACCAAGCGTCGCACGTTTCGCTCGAGTCACGAGACCGCTCGCCCCGAACGGCGCGCTCCGCTAGCCTTCGCCTACGCGCTTGCCTGCCAAGGACTCGTGCACGGCGACCTGGGCCAATTCCCAGAGGCATACGCGTGCTTCGAGGAGGCCCTCGAGGCACTGCAGGGTACGGGACACGCCGTGGAAGGGTCGTGCCTCGGCTTGCTCGGTATGGTGCAACTCCTACAAGGCAGTTGGCAGGCTGCGCTCGAAACGGCAACGCGCGCTCAAGCCACCGCGGAGCGTGTCAACGGTCCCTACGTGTTCGCGATGAGCCAGACGGTCAGTGGCTACGCGCGTTGGGTTACGGAAGGGAGCACGACGGCCCTCGCCGAGCTGCTGCAAGCCGTCAAATGGATGGAGGGCAGGGGAATTCGGCTGTTCATCTCGTTCAACTACGCCTACCTGGCCGACGCCCTGGCCTCGTCCGGCGACACCGCGCAAGCGCTCGACTATGCGCAGCGTGCGCTGGCGCGATCCGAGCAATCCGATCGGTTGGGCGAAACCATGGCCCATCGCACGCTGGCTCGCCTCGTCGCCCAGCGCCCCAATCAGCATGCTGAAGCGCGCGCGCACCTCGACCGGGCCATGAGCTCGGCTCGCGCCCGCCAGTCGGCGCGCGAAGTGGCCTTGACCGGACTCGAAATGGCAGCGCTGCACGTTGCCCGCCGCGACCACGACCAGGCTGCTCAGGCTTTGGTCGCGGCGCGCCGCATTTTCGGCCAGCTCGGCATGGACTATTACGAGCAGCGCGCCTGCGAGGTGCTGCCGATACCGTGAGCTTTTGCTGCAGAGCACTAGGGCTTGGGCGGCGCATCGAAGCTGAGGGCCAGCGGGCCGTCAGCGCTAACACTCTTGAGCTCGAGAACCGCCGCGATCATACCGAGCACGACGCCCAGGCCCATCGGCCGGGCTGGGCAAGCGTGCTGAGGCGTTTGACCGTCGTCCGGGCCCTTTTGGTAAGGGTTGTAGGCGCCGCCAAACAGCATCTCGGGGTTCTTCTTGTCCAGGGCTATCGAGCCCAGATGAAGGGCCAGGCGATCACCCGGCGCGACCTTGACGCCATTGAGCACGGTCTCCTTCAGCGCGGTGCGATGCAGCCAGGCAGGCACTGGCAGCAACATGAGCGCGTGATGCACGCGCTTGATCAGCGCAGAGCCATGGAGCTTTTGGACCATTCGACTTTCCCAGGCCTTGGTTGCTTCTTCGGAAGTGACGCTAGCGGCCTCGGCAACGAGTTTGCCCAGCTCCGTGAGCTCGTCTTCGCACTCGATTTGGACTTGCCAGAAGTCCTGAGTCTTCACCCAGAGCGAAATGGTACTGACGAAGCTGCCCCAATTGGCCGCGACGAAACCGTCGACCGCACCAACCAACGCCCGTACCACGCGGTCTTGCAGATCCTCGGCGTCGGCTCCGACTTTGGCAGCAATGGCCGCCCGCAGATCCTTGTGAAACTGTTTCGTATCGCCGCTCTTCAGCGCGTCTTGCGCCGCCTGATGAATGACGCGTCCACGCGCTAGCGACAGCTGTGCGGTCCAGGGATCGGGGTTCGGGCGAAAGAAGTGCTGCGCCACATACGTGAAGTCTGCGGGACAGTGAGCAGCGCGCTGCCCGGCAACCGGTAGACCGCCGAGTTTCATGTACTCACCGTCGGGAAGACCGAACCACTCCTGCGAAAGCCTGGCGATGACCAGCTCTCCAAGGACGAAGAGGTCGGCGATTCGTCGAGCCGACCCCGGGGTCTCCGTGGATTGAGCGAGCAGTGCCCGGGTCGTCCGATAGGCACTGCGAAAAGTGTCCCCCAGCCGGAACTTCGCGACGAGCTGATTCGCGATCGATTCCTTATCGTAGTCGATGATTCCAGCTTTGACGTCGTCGACATATTCTTGATCTGGCGCGTGCTTCACTGGGCATGCCGGCTCGGGCAGCGGTTTCTTGTCCATGCCGAGGTGCATGGGGATGCTCGATGCCTTCATGCGCATCCAGTACTCGCGCGTCGAGAATCGCGTTTCGTCCTTCAGGACTTGGAGCGCCGCGTCCTCCGACCCAACCAGCACGCCATAGCTGGTCTTGAGCACACCGCCGCGGGCGCGGATCGCCGCCCAAACGGCCCAAGCCTTTTCGCGTTCGCCCTGGCCCTCCAGAATCTTCTTCCAAGCGAGCGGATCGTCGACTTTGAGGAGCATGCTCAATACTTTCTCGCCCCCCGCCACCAGAGCAGCCGCCGGCTCCGCGGGAGTAGCTGCCGCTTGCGCCATGTAGCGTACGCCTGAAAGTGATGGGCTAAACAGATAGAGGCCCCATTCCAGAGTTACGAAGGGCTGCGTGATGGGCGGAAGCTTGACCACGTTGCCTTCAGGATCGCGAAAGCGAAAAGGCGCCCTGCCGTCGTGTGCCGGTGCCGTGATCGGATCGTTTTGGGTGCTAGGCAAACCAGTAGCGCTACCGCCGTTGAGCCAGCGCTGCACGATCTCGTACTGCTCGGCGATGCTGGCGACATAGGCCATGAACACCAGGCCGCGCGGCTCCTTGTCTTGCCCTTTGCCAAACGGTGGTCCGTACGAAAAGCCGCGACGCACGAGCCGGGGAACGCGACGTGGCTTGCCATGAACGGAGCTCTTCGTGTCGGTACGTGGATTAGCCAGGCGCGCGTGCGCCTGGAAGGGACAACCAAGCTTTCCCGGCGCCTCTATCTCGTAGCTGAAACTGCAGCGGTCTTCGGGGGGCTTGGCACCCAGCGGCGTACCATCGGGGGTTCTGCCCATGAGCAGGCCCATCAGCTCGTCCTCCGATTTGACCGATTCGCTCACGCTGCGCGTCGCCTCCGTCACGTAAGCGCGGAAACCTCCCACGTCCTGAGCCAGCTTGCGAATGACGAGGAAAGAGCCATTCATGAGCAGCTTGCTGCCCGTGTAGGGCGACGCGTCGCCATGGTCGTTGGGGTGCCCGACCAAGACCTCCCCGTACGAGATGTCGTTGTTGTAGGCACCCTTGGCCAGGTTTGGCTGCGGTTTGGGAATCACCTCGCTCAGACCATCCAGGTACCCGAAATGCTCGCGGTACGCATCGCCCCGGTAGCACTCGGTGTAGCGCTGCAGTGGTTGCACGTGGAGGACCTGAAAGCCTCCCAACTGGAGCGACGCTACTTCGTCCTCGAGTACCTTCAAGAGTTGCGGACCCGGGGGCCTGTCAGCGCTGGACGCGGTCGCAGCGGAGCTGTCGTCGGCCCATGTTTGCAGAATCGCGACGACCTCTACGGCCGACAGCGCCGTACGACCGCCGGGTTGCGCCTCCGGGGGCCAGTTTCGGCTCGGACGCTGCCAGTTCTCGGGGTGATGGGCGCCGACGTCGCCCAGCGCGCCGGCGCGGGTCTCCATACCCTCTCGAAACTCCAGAGGCAGAGCGTCTAGCTCCGCGCTGCCGAGCCCTGCCGCTTTCAAGCCATTGTAGGTGAAGGCGACGTTGAACTTCAAGCCCGGTGCGGCAGCATTCTCCTTCGCCTGAGTGTTCATGCGCTCAGCCAGGTAGAATAGCGCCTCGCTCCGCCGATGAACCTCGCGCGGCAACTTGAGCAGCGCCACGCAGCCATGATTCATACGCGGATACCCCTGGATGATGTTCGCCTGGATCTCGGAGAGCGGCGGCTCTGTCTTCGGTGCCGCGAATGGACCCGGAACGTCGCGGATGATGCTGTCGTACCAGGGCCTGAAATCATTGTAGGCCGCCTCGATCTGTTTGAAGGCCGTGTCGATCGGGGGCGGGAACTTCTTGATGTCCTCGAGCGGCTGTGACGAATAGCCCTGTGCGATCAGGCGAACCGCACGATTGTAGATGGCCCGATCCGAGTAAGGGTCCTCGGTGCCGTCAGCGAGGCGGCGCTGAGGATAGTAAGCCTTGAGCCGATAGAGGCCGAGCACCGTCTTGAGCAGCTGCGCCTGATCCCCGGCCGGCACGAGCTCGGGAACGCGAGCCTTCAGCGAAAGCGCGTCGCTGGACTTGTCCACTTCGTCGTCGTCGTGCAGCTTTCGGAGCTCCTGCAGGTGACGGATGTCGTCGACCGAAAGCTCAGGGAAGTCCGCAAAGAAGAAGCTCGTATTCTGCTGGCGCTCGCGAACCCACTTGGCGAACGCTGGGTAGCCGTGACGCGTCGTCGATTGCTCGTAGCCTTCGCAGTGAAAGAAAATCACGTCGAGAATCGGCCCGGCGTCGTCGACGATGCTGCGAATGTAGGGCTCCCAAGGCTTGTCGTAGGCCACGGTGAGCAGCAGCCGCGTGCCCGAATCGATGATGGCCCAGTGCACGAAGTGCAAGCTCCGCAGCATCTCGAGGGGGCCGACGAAGCCGGACGCGCCGGTCTCGACGCTCTTCTTTCGCTGCAGAAACAACACTTCGAGCAGGCGCTCGAGCCGCGTCGTGTAGCTCATCGGATCGGGTATCTGGACGAGGCCCTGCTTGATACTGGCCAAGACCGTAAGCTCGGTGGAGCCTTTGAGGTTCTTGCTGCTGATGCTGGTTGCCATGTTGTGGATCTCCTTCAGGGCGCGGACGCGTTCTCGTACAAGCTTTCGAGCGTGGCGGCGTAGCGCTGCTCCGCGAGCTTGCGGCGCAGCTTCATGCTCGGCGTGAGCAAGCCGTTTTCGATCGTCAGCTCCTCGGATAGGAGCACGAACTTGCGGATCGACTCGTGGCTACTGAGCGTGGCGTTCACCTTTTCGATGGCAGGCTCGATCAGCGCGCGCACGTCGGGGTGTTTGGCCAGCTCGGCATAGGGCAGGTCACCAGGGCCGGTTTCCTTGGCCCATCGTCGAATCGCATCTGCGTCGAGCGCGATGAGCGCGCTGCAATAGCCACGCTTGTCACCGTGAACGACTACCTGGCCTACGTAGGGGCAATGCGCCTTTAGCAGCGCCTCGACCTTTTGTGGGGCCACGTACTGGCCATTCGAAGTCTTGATCAAATCCTTCTTGCGATCGGTAATGCGCAGGAATCCCTGGGCGTCGATCTCGCCGATGTCGCCGGTGCGTAACCAGCCATCGCGCGTGACAGCGACCCGGGTCTCTTCCGGCAGGTTCTGGTAGGCCTGCATCATGCCACGGCTCTTGAGCAAGATTTCGCCGTCATCGGCAATGCGCAGCTCGGTGCCCGGGTTCGGTTTGCCGACACTGCCGAATGCAAACGCATCCGGGCTGTTGAGGACGGCTCCCCCGCTCGTTTCGGTCAAGCCGTATCCCTCGAGGATCAAGAGCCCAGCGGCGTGGAAGAACTCCGCCAAGTCCCGCGGAAGTGGCGCGCTCCCCGAGAACATGAAGCGCATCCGCCCGCCGAAGCGCAATCGCACCTTGGAGAACACCAGCCTGTCAGCCACCTTGAGCTTCAGAGCCAAGAGTCCAGTCGGCTCTCGGCCCGTCTGCCTCACGCGCGAGACTGCGCGCCCTACGTCGAACGCCCAAGTGAGCAGCGCGCGCTTCAAGCCGCTGCTCTCTTCCATTGCGAGCATCAGCTGGCTGTAGATCTTCTCGAAGATCCGGGGTGGCGCCCCCATGAACGTCGGTCGCACGCGCGCCAAGTTATCCATCAGCTGGGGCACCCGTCCGTCAACCGTGGTCGCGAAGCCGACGCGCAGCGCGCACACCTCGAGCACCTTGCCGAACGCATGGGAGAGCGGTAGCCAGAGCAGCTGATGGTCATCGGGCGTGAACAACTTGACCGTTTCGGCGACCTCCGACTGGTAGACCCAGCCGTCATGCGTCAGGCGAACGCCCTTGGGGCGTCCCGTGGTGCCCGATGTGTAGATGATGGTCGCCAACTGCTCGGGCCGCACAGCGCGCGCCAGGCGCTCGAACTCTTCCGGGTGACGGTGCGAGCGCTCCTGGCCCAGACGCTCGAGCTCTGCCAGCGACATCACCCAGTCGTCGGACTCCGAATCGCCCTCGAACAGAATGACCTTGCGCAGCTTTGGCAGCGCCGACCGATGCTCTTGAACCTTGGCCAGCTGCTCGATGTTTTCGACGAAGGCGAGCACGCAGCCGGCGTCCCCCAAAATGAAGCCACAATCAGCGATGGGGCTCGACGGATAGACGGTCGTGGTGGCGCCACCTGCGCAAAGCACGGCTAGGTCGGCCAAAATCCACTCGATGCGCGTGCCGGAAACAAGCGCGCAGCATTGCTCGTTCTCGAGCCCGAGCGCCGCCAGCCCGTTGGCTATGACCCGCACCCGATGGCCCGTTTGGCGCCAAGTCAGTGCGACATGGTCTCCCCCTTCAACTGGATAGCTGAACGCCAGGCGGTCCGGCGACGACTCGAGCCGGTGAAGAAGCAGATCCGCGACGGTCTTGGGCGAGGGCATGCTGAGACTCTCCGGAGCGGACGAGTCCTAACTGGTGATCCAAACCGTCCATTCCGCGGCTTTCGTAGTTTCGGCCGAATAGCAAGAAGGACTAGCCCCGTCCATAGTGTTGTTCTCAGGAGCGGAGGTGTAACGGAGTTGCGGACGACTCCATGCCAGGTACGAGGCGACTTCAGCCACAAACCGTATCGGAGCGCGTCAGGCCTCGTCCATACCTGGCTTTCATGTCCCCCCGTCGAGTTCGGGTGAAACTTTGTGCTATTGACTCTGGGATTGTATCAGGACGACCTAGGAGGCTGGTGTTTTTCAAACCCAGCCTCCTAGTCATCAGTTACGCGCGCGATACGGCGCACGCTGTCGATGTCCGAGATCACCATACGCCCATCGCGCACCTTCAGGATTCCTTGACGAGTCCAGTCGCTCAGGTGCTTGTTGACGCTCTCGCGCGTGGCACCAACCAAATCACCGAGCTCTTGCTGTGAGAGCCGCAGCGCGATGGAGATGTCACTGGCAGGGGCGCGTTGACGCTCGCCAAAGCGCGTCGCCAGATCGAGTAGGCTGCGGGCCAAACGGCTTGGCACATCCAGAAAAGCGGCATCCTCGCTGCGTTGGCTCAAGCGGCGCAGGCGCTGCGCAAGAACGTGCAACAACTTGACCGCGATGTTCGGGGAAGACTCGAGTAGCTCCATGAACTGGGCGCGCTCGACCACCAGCAGCTCGCACGGCTCGATCGTCGTGCAGGTAGCGGAGCGCACTCCGCCGTCGAGCAACGCTACTTCGCCAAACACCTCTCCCTGAGCCATGATACCGAGCACGGTGTCTTTGCCATCCGGACCGCACGATGCGACCTTGAGTCGCCCATGCACGATCCCGAAGAGAGCTGCCGCGGGCTCACCCTGGCTGACGACGACCTTGCGCGCCGGGTACGCGCGAACCTCCACCAGCGCCGCAACCTTGGCCAGCTGCTCGGCCGTCAGCTCCGCAAAGAGCGGAATCGACCGCAGCAACTGCTGATGCTTTTCGAGCATTTTCGCGGGCATAGGAGGGTGAGTGTGAAACCGTTCATACCCTCAGCCCGGGGCACCGTCCACATCCGATCGGACTGACGAAGCTCCCATTGAGAAAAAAAGCGACTTGGTGTGCGCCAGTTCATAGGTCCGAGCAGGCCAAGGGGCTTATCAAGGTATCAACCTCGACAGCGACGCGCCCAGTTCTGGGAGCAGGCGCTTCTCGAGTCGTTCGGGTGTCGAGTCATCGAGCGGACCTCGACTCCCGTGGGGAGGACTTTGTCGAGCAGGAGACACACACATGATATTCCCCAACAGACAAGACCATGTTCGAGCGCCTTTCTCTGCGGGTCGTGGGACTCTGCGGAAGGGCGCTTCTCTCTCACGCATTTCACTCGAAGCACGCGCTGCGTTCAGGCACTCGGTGCTGGCGAGCGATGCGCACGCAACGGAAGAAACGAGCCTGTCACAAGTCTGGCATGAAATGGCCAGCGGCCGCTACGGTGTGGTCGACGACTTCTTCTCCGACGACCACTGCTACTTGGTGCTCACGCCCAGAGCGGACGCCGTGCAGCACGCGATGCAAGGTCGGCGCCTGAAGATCCTGCAGGCCGTGCTGAGCGGGCTGCCTCAGAAGAACGTCGCGTGCGACCTGGACCTGGCACCATCGACCATCGCGCTCAACTCTCGGCTGGCACTCGAGGCCCTCGGAGTGAGCTGCAAGGCATCGCGCGCCCACCCGCTGCTGATGCTCGCGGCCAGGGCGGCCCGTGACAGGCGACCGGCGTCGATCAGGTGCTCGAGCTTCATCAGCAGTGACCAGCGCGAGCTGCGCGTGCTGGGCGCACCGCGTCCCGATCGCCGTCTGACGCGGGTGCTGCCCACGGCGGAGCTGGCGGTGATTCGCCGCCTGATCGAGGGGCAGTCCTACGCGCAGATTGCGCTGGACCGCGGCACATCGACGCGCACCATCGCCAATCAGATCACGGCCGTGTTTCGCAGGCTGCGCGTCTCGGGACGAAACGAGCTGGTGCAGCGCCTGTTCTGGGACGAAAGCTTGGTCCAGCACCTGTCCAGTCGAACCACGGGCACCTTCTTGCGACCGAGGCCGCGCGAGACGACTCCGCCTTGGTCTGCCGAGCGGCGCTCGGCGTAAAAAACGAGCACGAGGCGCGTGCCCCTCGCGGGAGACGCGCCTCGCCAAGCTCCGGCGTGACTCGAGGTGTCGCCGCCGCGCACCGCGTTAGCGCGAGTCGATCTCGGTGCAGGTCATCTTCTTGCCCTCGGCGGTGCACGAGTAGAGCTCGCCGCTCATCTTGAAGAAGCCCTGCTTGGTCTTGGTGAGGAAGTATGCCTTCTCACCGGCGGGCTGAATGCTGGTGTAGGTCGCCTGGCAACCCAAGAGTCCGAAACCGATCAAAACTGCGAGTAGTTTTTGCATGGCTTGCCTCTCACTTCTCTTCGACTTCCACGAGCTCGCACTCCGTACCCGGCTTCTCCGGGCACAGGAACACGACCGGCTCATTCGCCTTGGAGCCAACGACATAACGACTGCCAGCGGCGGTCGCGGGAGCGCTGTCATTGAACGTGACGGCGCAGCCCGACGCACCCAGCAGCGCGCAAACGCACACGAGTACTGATTTGGCCATAGATTGCTCTCCTTAACCCAACGGCAGCGACCCCAAATGGATCGCCCACGGCCGAGCTACTAGCAACAATGGTCAAACCGGGTCAACGACCTTTTGGCATCGCTAGCCACACCAATAGTTGTACTAAATAACATTTGAATAAACCCACCACGCAAACCGTCGCGTGTTCGGACACTATGACCAGCGGCTCCAGGCCACGGCTGCAGGGAGTAGCGAGCGCACGGAGCTCTGCTCGGGAACCTGGAGCCCGCAGCCTGGAGCCTGCAGCCGGGTTCGAGCGAGCGAATTCGTAGGAAAATCGCGCCCGCGGAGGCCCGCTCGCGCCGCATTACGGGACGTGATACTGCCCGGCGCATGCCTGAGATTCTCCACGTTCAAGCTCGTGAAATCCTCGACTCCCGGGGCAACCCCACGGTCGAAGCCGAGGTCCATACCTCTTCCGGGTTCGGCCGCGCCGCCGTCCCGAGCGGCGCCTCGACAGGCGAGCACGAAGCCAACGAGCTTCGCGATGGCGACAAGAAACGCTACCTCGGGAAGGGCGTCCTTCAAGCGGTTGAAAACGTCAACGACAAGCTCGGCCCGGCCATCGTCGGCATGTCCGCCCTGGACCAGCCCAGCGTCGATCAGCGCCTGCTCGAGCTCGACGGCACGCCCAACAAGGCCAAGCTCGGCGCCAACGCCATCCTGGCCGTGTCGATGGCCGTGGCCCGCGCCGCAGCCGACACGGTGGATCTACCGCTGTGGCGTTACCTGGGCGGCATTCAAGCCCGCGTCCTGCCCACCCCGCTGATGAACATCATCAACGGCGGGGCGCATGCCGACAGCGGCCTGGAAGTGCAAGAGTTCATGATCGTGCCGCTCGGGTTCCCGAGCTTCGCGGAAGGCCTGCGCGCCGGCGCCGAGGTGTTCCACAACCTCAAGAGCATCCTGAAAAAGGAAGGCATGGTCACCGCGGTGGGTGACGAGGGCGGCTTCGCGCCACGCCTGGCTTCCAACGAGCAGGCCATCGAGCGCATCATGAGCGCCATCGAGGCGGCCGGTTATAAGGCGGGCGAGCAGGTGGCCATCGCCATGGATTGCGCGGCCAGCGAGTTCTACAAGGACGGCAAGTACACCTGGGACAAGCAGCCGCGCACGGCCGCCGAGCTTTGCGACGTCTACGCCGACCTGATCAAGAAGTACCCCATCGTCAGCATCGAGGACGGCTATGCCGAGGACGATTGGGAAGGCTGGAAGCTGATGACCGACAAGCTCGGCAGCAAGATCCAGCTGGTCGGCGACGACCTGTTCGTCACCAACGTCAAGCGCCTGGCCCAGGGCATCGAGAAGAAGATCGCCAACTCGATCCTGATCAAGGTCAACCAGATCGGCTCGCTCACCGAGACCCTCGACACGATGCGCATGGCCACGACGGCCGGCTACACCAGCGTCGCCTCGCACCGCTCCGGTGAAACCGAAGACGCCTTCATCGCGGATCTGGCGGTCGCCACCAACTGCGGTCAAATCAAGACCGGCAGCCTGTCGCGCAGCGACCGCATCGCCAAGTACAACCAACTGCTGCGCATCGCCGATGAGCTCGGCGACGAGCAAGTCTACAGCGGCAAGACTCCGTTCTCGCGCCGCTGATTTCAGGATAGGGGGCTGCCACGCCGCAGCCCTCTTTGCAGAAGCTCACGTGCCGTCACCCGGCACCCTTGCCGACCTGACCTGCGGCCTGAGACTCGTGCGAAAAACACTACTCTCCTAGTCTCGAGTTGGGCGGAAATCAGGAAGTTGGATTTAGGGTGGATGCCCCCACCCCGTCCGTCCTCGCGCTACGCGCTGCGGGCGGGCGGCCTCCCCCAAATCGCCCGCGAGCGGGCTCAGGGGGAGGGAAAGCTAGGCGGCA
>DATEDZ010000094.1:0-10700 GCA_035281385.1 Polyangiaceae bacterium | reverse complement strand
TGCCGCCTAGCTTTCCCTCCCCCTGAGCCCGCTCGCGGGCGATTTGGGGGAGGCCGCCCGCCCGCAGCGCGTAGCGCGAGGACGGACGGGGTGGGGGCATCCACCCTAAATCCAACTTCCTGATTTCCGCCCAACTCGAGTCTAGCGCGGCGCAAGGAAATGGCGTAGGCTCCTTCTGCCGTGAAGAATCTCTTCTTGCGAATGCCGAGCATGTCGATGCGCTTCTAGCGCCGGGCACTCGTTCATTTTGCAAGGCTGATACCACGCCTATCCCAAACCGAGACGAGCCGCCCGCGAGCGGCTCGTTTGGCTTTGTCCATCGGACCCTCGCTGGCGGCGCTGCTGCGAGGATCCAATGAACAACAGTACTGCTCAATTTCCACTGTTTCTCAGCACCGCCATCCCTTACGTCAACGCGGCACCGCACGTCGGGCACGCGCTCGAGCTGCTCATCGGCGACGCGCTCACCAGGCACTACCGGCAACGTGGTCGCGACGTGCTCTTCACGGGGGGCACCGACGACCACAGCGCCAAGAACGCACGCGCGGCGGCGGCGCGAGGTGTTCCGACCGCGCAGTTGGTGACCGAGCATGGTCGAGCCTTTCAGCGCTTGCAGGCTGCGCTGGACGTCAGGCTCGATGACTATCTGCACACCTCGCGCGACGCCCGGCACGCACCGGCGGTGCGCGCTCTCTGGCAGCGCTGCGCCGCTAATGGCGACCTGTACGTCGAGCGCTACACTGGTCGCTACTGCACAGGCTGTGAAGCCTTCCTGCAGTCGGTCGAGCTTCGCGACGAGCGCTGCCCGCTTCACCCCCGCGAACCACTGGAAGACGTCAGCGAAGCAAACTGGTTCTTTCGCCTGTCACGTTACCAGGCGCCGTTGGTGAGCGCGCTGCGCTACGGCCACTTGCGGATCCTGCCGCGACAGCGCCAAGAGGAAGTGCTGCGCTTCGTCGAAGCGGGCCTGCACGATTTCAGCGTGTCTCGCCGGCGCGAGCGCTGTCACGGCTGGGGCATCGAGGTGCCGGGCGACGCCTCGCAGCACATCTACGTGTGGTTCGACGCGCTCGCCAACTATCTGTCGCTACTCGGCTTTCCCGAGCGCACGCCGCTGCTCGAGCGCTATTGGAGCAGCGAGCCCGCGGCGCGCGAGCACCTGATCGGCAAGGACATCTTGCGCTTTCACGCCATCTACTGGCCAGCGCTGCTGCTGAGCGCCGGCTTGCCCCTACCGAGCAGTGTCCGGGTGCACGGTTACGTGACTGCCGAAGGCAACAAGATCGGCAAGTCGCTCGGCAATGCCATCGACCCGTTCGCGCTGGTCGAGCGCTTCGGAGTGCCAGCGGTGCGCTACTACTTCTTGCGTCACCTCCACACCACCAAGGATAGCGATTTTCGAACCGGGCGCTTGATCGAGGCTCACGACTCGGAGCTCGCAGGCAAGCTCGGCAACTTGCTCCAGCGCGTGACCGCGATCAGCCTGCGCCATCCGGAGCTCAGTCTGCGCCAGGGCCGGGCGGCGGAAAGCGAGGCGGATCGCGCGCTCGGCGAGGCCGCGGCGCGGGCCGTCGCCGACACCCGAAGCGCGGTCGACGATTTCGCGCTGCATCAGGCGCTGATAGCCATTTTGGAGCTCGTGGCAGCCGCCAATCGCTACGCGGACGCGCAGGAGCCGTGGCTGCTCTCGAAACGGGCGTACCAGGTGGCAAGCCTCGACGCCCGGTCCGACCTGCTAGCTCAGCTCGCCCACGTGCTGTGGCGACTGCTCGAAGCGCTGCGCGTCACGGCCATCTTGCTCGCGCCGTTTCTACCCGACACGGCGCGCAGCATCGCCGAGCGCGTCGGCTTCGATCCGGCCCAGCTCGGCGATTACGCGGCAGCCCGCTTCGGCAGCGGGCGTCGCTTCCGACCGGCAGCCGGTCCACCGCTCTTTCCGCGGCTCGAGCGCTGAGCCGCCTGGCCGTTCGGGCACACGCCGCTCGCGACCGTCACCGGGACTTGGAGCTCGCCTACGACTCTTCGTCGTCCCGAAACTCACCGGAATCGGGCAATTCGTCCAGACCGTGGCCTCCCCGCACCGGGATCGCGCGGGCGTGCGCGACCTTCTCGAGCGTGGCCGACAGCGTCGGACGATCCGAGACCTCGGGCAGGAAGGCGCGCGTACCATCCCACAAGTCGAGCGCGATGTAGCGGGGAGCATCCAGAATCACCCGGTCGATCTGCGCCCACTTGAAGCGTTTCAGGCGAGGAATGCCCAGCGCAACGATGTCCCGGTATTCTACGCCGTCCGGGCGGATGCGTACCCCACGCATGTTGGTGCGCAGCACCGACGCAACCGCACCGACCACCAAGCAACCGGCAACTGTGCGCGCGCTCATGATGCCGCGCACTCCGCGTTCGACCACGTTGACGTAGAGCCAGCTGCTGCTCGGGCTCGACTCGGCCACCAGCACGAGCACCACCGCAGCCGCAGCCAGTGATGCGTAAATTAACGACGGCACGCGCAGCAAGAAGGGCGGACCGAAGCTCGTCTCGGTCGGGCGATACGTCATGTCGAACCCGGGAGGACGCGACGCTCGAGCCATGTACTTGAAACGTAGCGCCCGCCCCAGACCTTGGAAAGTCGTGTAAGAAAGCCAGGTGCCCACCCTGGTCACCCGCAAGAGAAATTTGAAGCAGAGCGTAGCGTCCGGCGTGGTGCGGCAGCTCGGCAATGCCATGCTGCACGCCCTCGAGCTGGAAGCCGTCGAGCTCAGCCTGCTCCTCACGGACGACGCCGGCATTCGGACGCTGAATCGCGAGCACCGACGCAAGGACAAGCCCACCGATGTCCTGGCCTTTCCGATGGCGGAAGGAAGGCCGGATCGACACGGACTGCTGGGCGACGTGGTCATTTCACTCGAGACCGCGCAGCGCCAGGCGGACGCTCGCCGCCGTTCCTTACCGGAAGAGGTGCGCTTCCTCCTGGCGCACGGTCTCCTACATCTAGTGGGGTACGATCATGGGACCCGCGCCGAAAAACGGGAAATGGTCAGGATGACGCGCCGATTGGTGCGCGCCGCCGCGCTGCCGGAGGGCGTTGTGCGCCGGCCAACCCACCCCCGCAAACTCGCACAGGGCTCGAAAAAATGAGCCTAACCTCGGGGCTTTGCTGGGAAAATTAGGGACTTTAGCAAGGGCATGCGCGCGGCCGCAGAGAACAAGGCAAGCGGTGCCGCCCGGAGACGAAATGGGCCTCCTGGCCGCCACCCCGTCACCCGGTCTGTGCTGACCCGCAGAAAAAAAGCTCTATTCGGCGCCTCGACTGCTTCTTTCCCCTTGATTGCGCTGTTCCATCCCTGTTATCCGTTCGCCGAGCCTTGTTTGGCGGCCTGCGGGAATCAGCCCGCGGGAAAAAGCCCGAGGCCGGCAAAAGACGGCAAAAGATTCTCTAGAAATCTGAGACTAGGAGGAAGCGCATGGCTGGGAAGAGACTTACGAAGGCGCAGGTGGTTGCTGAGATCGCGAATGCGTCGGATCTCGACAAGAAGAGCGTGGGTCGTTGCTTCGAGTCGCTGCAGGAGCTCATTCGCAAGCAGCTCTCGGCGCGTGGCCCGGGCGAGTTCGTTGTTCCGGGGCTCGTAAAGCTCCGCGTGGTGAAGAAGCCGGCGACCAAAGAGCGCCAGGGCATCAACCCCTTTACCAAGGAGCCGATTACCATTCCGGCAAAGCCCGCCAGCAAGAAGGTCCGTGCGACCGCGCTCAAGGCTCTCAAGGACTTGGTTCAGTAACCATTCGCGCTCAAGCGCCCGGCGTCCCCGATCTTTCACGAGGTCGGGGACGTCGTGTTTTGTAGACCTCAGAAATAGAACGTCGCGCCGAGACGCACCAGACCGCCGCCAGAGGTATTGGTGCCGCGATTCGTCTCGGGATCGACGAACTCCGGCCGCCGGTTAGCGTTTCGATCGTTGCGCTCGCGCACGAAACCCAGCAAATCGCCACCCACCACGAAATGCCGGGTGACGCGGACTTCAACGCCGAATCCCAGGTGCAAGCCCACGTAAGCGTACGTCGCGTCGCGCCCAGTAGTCTCGACCCAGGCGCCGCCGACTCCGAAACCGGCCAAGCCATAGAGCTGAACCATGCTGCGCGGGTTTGCGAAGAACATGCAACTGACCAGCACCGCGTCCTCGAAACGGTCGAAACCATTGAAGTCGGTGCCCCAAAGCAGATCGAGCGAGCCTTCGAGCGCGATGTGCGGGATGGGTCGGAAGCGCAGCGCGGCTCCGAAGCCGTTCATGCCGGCATCCGGCGCCATGGCTGGGTCGTTACCCATCAGCCCCAGCGCGGCGTGCATGTTCACCGCCCATTCGCGGTAGCGGCGACGACGGCGCGGCTGAGCTTGTGCCACGATGGGCACGTCGAACTGCATAGCGCGCTCCGCCGGCGGCGGGGCCGGCTCGTGGTCGGGCGGCGCGGCAGGGCCGGGAGACGGCTCAGGCTGCGCTGGGGGCTGCTCCGGAATCGGCGTGGTATCACAGAACCAGTCGCCTTCCGGGCACTCAGAGGCTGCGGCAGCGCGACCTGAAATGCTGCCGAGGAGCGACGCGGTGGCGACGAAGGCGACAAGGCGACGCATGGCTCTCGCCGGAGACTAGCAGCTTTGCTACGACGCGGCCCGTGGCGAGCGTCGTACTGAAGCCAGGTCATGTCCAGCCAGTCTGGGCGGGACATCCCTGGGTGTTCGCCCAGGCCGTCGAGCGCGTCGAGGGCGGCGCGCAGGCCGGCGATGACGTCAGTGTGCTCGACGCGCGCGGTAACTTCCTGGGCCGCGGGCTGTACTCGCCCGGTTCGGCCATCCCGGTGCGCATCGTGACGCGTGAGCGCGACGTCCGCATCGACACCAAGCTGCTCGAGTCCCGCCTGCGGGCTGCCATCGAACGCCGGCGCCTGCTCGGCTTGCCCACGTCCGAGACCAACGCGGTGCGGCTGGTGTACGCCGAAGGGGACGAGCTACCCGGGCTGGTCGTGGATCAGCTGGGAGATGCGCTGGCGGTCCAGTTCGCGACGCTCGGCATGAAGCGCCGAGAGGACGTGATACTCGACGCGCTCATGCGCTTACTCGGTCCGCGCGCCATCGTGGATCGCAGCGCCGAGCGAGCCGCCAAGAGTGAGGGCTTCAGCGCGGCTCAGGGTGTGGTGCGCGGCGATCCAGAGCTCGCTCATTTCGAGGTCTCGGAACATGGTCTACGTTTCCGTATTCCGCTCGAGCTAGGCCAGAAAACCGGCTTCTACGTCGATCAGCGTGGGCTGCGCCAGCGCGTGGCCCAGCTCGCTAGCGGCCGCCGGGTGCTGGACACCTACTGTTTCGTCGGGGCCTTTGCGCTAGGGGCAGCGCGCGGCGGTGCCAGCGAGGTCGAGGCCGTGGATCGGAGTGCGCTGTCACTCACGGTGGCGGCGGAAGCAGCGCGCCTGAATGGGCTGGAGAGCAAGGTGCGCTTCGAATGCGAGGACGCAGCGCACGCGCTCGATCGCGCCGGCAAGCACGGCGGCTACGACCTGGTGATCTGCGACCCACCCAAGCTGGCTCCTACGCGCGCTGCTCGCGCCCGCGCCTTGAGCTCCATGCGCAAACTGTCTGCGCAAGCAGCGCGAGCCACACGTCCGTCAGGCCTGCTCGTGCTCTGCTCCTGTTCCGCTGCCATCGGCTATGGCGAGCTGACGCGCGCGCTCTCGCTCGGCGCAGCCGACGTGGGATTGCGCGCGCTGGTCCTCGAGCGTTTCTTCCAGGGCGCCGATCATCCGGTGCCAGCAGCGTTTCCGGAAGGCCTGTATCTGAGCTCACTGATCGCGGAGATCGGAAAGGCATGAGCGCATGATGCCGCTCTCGGCCATCAGCCGCGCTCGAGCCGAGCGCCTGCGCGGCGTGGCGTTCGATCTGGACGACACGCTGCTCGATCACGGCAGGTTGCTGGAGAGCACCTACTCGGCCCTGTTCCGACTGCACGACGCCGGCTTCTTGCTCTACGGCGTCACGGGACGACCCGCCGGCTGGGCAGATGTGCTGGCCAGGCTCTTCCCGGTTCAGGCGATGATCGCCGAGAACGGAGCCATCACGTGCGCCCGCCGCGGCAGCAAGGTGGAGCTGATCGACTCCGTGGACAGCGCCACGCGTCGTCAGCGCGGCGAGCGCCTGGACCAGCTCGCTATCGATCTGATGCGCCGCTTTCCGGACTTCGTTCTTTCCGACGACGTGCGAGCGCGAATCTCGGACCGCACCTTCGACGTTGGTGAGCATCATCAGGTGCCGGCGGAGCGGGTCGAGCAGGCGGCAGCCTTTTTGCGCGATGCAGGCGCGCGCGTCTTCACCTCGAGCGTCCACCTGCACGCCACCTTCGACTATGCGGACAAGGCCAGCGGCGCCGTGCGAGTACTGACCCAGGATACCGGCCTGGATGCGACTGCCGTGCGACACGCCTTCGCGTACCTGGGTGACAGTGAGAACGACGCCTCGTGTTTCGCCGCCTTCGACCTGAGTATCGGCGTGAGCAACCTACGCGGCCGCGGCACGCTGCACCCGCGCTACGTGACCTCACGCCCGATGGGCGCAGGTGTGGCGGAGGCCGCCGCTGCGATCCTGAGCGTCTTGGGGAAGCTGTGATAGAAGGAGGCCCCCGGTGATGTCCCAAGAAGATCTCGTAGCGCTCGGTCAGAGCCACCTCTACCCGAACTACCGGCAGCCGCCGCTCGTGCTCACGCGCGGTGAGGGCTCGCGCGTCTGGGATGCCGCCGGCAAGCAATACTTCGACCTGTTCGCCGGCATCGCGGTCAGCACGCTCGGTCACGGGCACCCGCGCCTGGCCGCCGCCATCGCGGAGCAAGCCAAGCGGCTGATCCACGTCTCGAACTACTTTTACAACCAACCCAACGTGGAGCTTGCTGCCAAGCTGTGTCGCCTGACCGGCATGCAGCGAGTCTTCTTCTGCAACTCCGGTACGGAAGCCATCGAGGCCTCGCTCAAGCTTGCGCGCCGGCACTTCTTCGCCAAGGGTGAGGCGGAGCGGCTGCGCGTCATCGCTTTCGACAATTCGTTCCACGGCCGGACCCTCGGCGCCTTGGCAGCTACAGGCCAACCCAAGTACCGCGATGGATTCGGACCACTACCGGGAGTGACGCACGTGCCCTACGGCGACGTGGCGCGCGTGCGGCAGGAAATGGGACCCGACGTGGCTGGCATTCTGGTCGAGGCCGTCCAGGGCGAGGGCGGCGTGCTGCCCGCCCCGGAAGGCTTTCTGGCAGCGCTGCGCGACATCGTCGACGAGGCCGGTGCCCTGCTGATCGCGGACGAGGTGCAGACCGGCATCGGCCGCACCGGCAAATTTCTGGGCTTCGACCAGGACGGGGTCAAGGCCGATGTGGTCGCGCTGGCCAAGGGGCTCGGCGGCGGGGTGCCGATCGGCGCCATGCTGTGCCAGCAAGGCCTGGCCGAAGCGCTGCCGCCGGGCAGCCACGGCTCCACCTTCGGCGGCAATCCCCTGGCCTCCGCGGCGGCGCTGGCCGTGCTCGACGTGATGGAGCAAGAACGACTGCTGGAGCGCGTCGAGCAGCGCGGAGCCATGCTCGCGCGGCGGCTCGGGGAGCTCCGCAGCCGCCACGCCCGACTGGTGGCCACGACGCGCGGCCGCGGCCTGCTGCAAGCGCTGGTGCTGAAGGACGAAGTGGACGCGCGCGCGCTGCTCGGTCGACTGCAAGACGCGGGGGTACTGCTCACCATCGCCGGTGGCCAGGCGCTGCGCGTCTCGCCGCCCTTGACGATTAGCGAGGACGAGCTGAACGCGGCGCTCGACGTAGTGGATGGCGTTTTCGGCACCTGGCCATGACCCTGGCCGCGGAGACGCTACCGTGCGCAGCCTGCCGCGCGCTGGTCGATCCGCTCCGCGCGCCGCGTGTGGCTTGCTTCGACGAGCGCTTCGTCTACTTCTGCAGCCCCGAATGCGAGGAGCGCTTCCGAAGCACCGAGCTCGGGGGTCCGTCACTTCGCGTGCGCGCGGAGGCCGCGCCGACCGCACCGGTAAGCGCAGCGCTCAGCCCACCCAAGCCCGCCGAACCGAGCCTGCCACCGGCGGAGCTGAACGGCGTGGATAGGCTTACCGCCGACGGCCCCGTAGAGCTCGGGTTTCGCGAAGTAGAAGCGGAAACGACCGCGGCCGAGCAAGACGGCAGCGTCGAGGACCCCGCGATTTCGGTGGACGCCGGGACGCTACTGCTCACGCTGGCCATACTGGGAGCAGCGCTCTCACTGGTACTGCTCTTGACCGGTAGCTCCGAGCTATCACTGGCCGCGCGTCTGGTCGTGGCGGCCGTAGCGACCGCGGCGTTCGCGGCCGAATGCGCGATGGGCAAGCGCAGCGTCACCGAGCTGCATCCGCTCGCCATGGTGTGCGGACCGCTCGCCGCGATCGCCAGCGCCGTCGGGCTACGCCTGTTCGAAGAGCCCGAGGCCGAGTCGGCGATCTCCCTGGCCGGCGTGATCACGCTGTGCTCGGCGCTCAGCCTCTTGCTCGTGCGACGCGCGCGACGCCCACTCGAGCTCGAGCGTCTGCAGGTGCAGGCCGAGCTTGACCGCGCCGCGCGCCGCATCGTCGCTGGCGGACAGGTCGCCACGACCCACGCCGCCGACCTGAGGCCCGGCGAGGAAATCGTGGTGGAGCCGGGCGACGTGCTAGCCGTCGACGCGACCGTCACGGCCGGCACCGCCCAGGTGCTGCCCTGGCTCGGAGCCAAGACGCAGGTCGAGCGCCGCGAGGGTGACAGCCTGGTCGCCGGCGCTGCCATCGCCTCGGGCACCTTACGCGCGGTCGTGGGCTGGGCCGGGCATGATCGCGCCTGGATCCGCCTCACGCACGACCCCAGGCGGCGCGCCGACGTGCACGCGCGGATGTCGCGCCTAGGCCGAAATCTGGCCGAGAAAGCCGCGCCTTTCGTGGCCGGGTTCGCGGCGCTTCTGGCCTTCGCGGGCAGTGGCAGTAGCGCCCAGGTACTGCTGCTGAGCGTCGCCAGCTTCGCCGCGTTGGCGCAGGCGGGCACGGCGGAGGTCGGTTCGCTCCAGATCGCGAGAGCCGTGCTCCAGGCCCTGCGGCGCGGCGTGGCGTTCCGTTCCGCCGACGCGCTGGATCGAGCAGGCCGAGTCTCGGGCGTGGCGTTCTGCGCGCGCGGCACGCTGCTACTCGGTGAGCCGGAGGTGACGAGCATCGACGCGCTCGCCGGCCAGGAAGCCGAAAGCGTGCTGGCCTTCGCCGCTGGTGCCGAAGCCAGCACCGAGCACCCAGCGGCAGCTGCCGTGCTGCGCGCCGCACGCGCGCGCGGTATTCGCCCCGACGCGGTGCGCAGCCCCACACCAGTCCCCGGCCTGGGCATCACCGCCGTGGCCGGCAGCGGCCAGGCGCTCGCGGTAGGCAGCCGCGCGCTGATGCTGCGCGAGCGCATCGGCGTAGCCAGCGCTGAAGCTCGCATCAGTGACCTGGAAGCGATGGGTCGCAGCGTGCTGCTGGTCGCGCTGGGCGGCAGGTTGATCGGCGTGATCGGCTTGCAAGACGGGCTCAGGCCAGGCGCGCGCGCCGCAGTCCAGCACGTTCTCGACGTCGGCATCGAGCCGATCCTGCTGTCGGGCGACGCGCGTGAAACGTGCGAGGCGCTGGGCCGGGCGCTCGACATCGATCACCTGCGTCCCGAGGTGCCGCCCGCCGAACGAGCCGACGAGGTGCGCCGGCTGCGCGACGGTGGAGCGGTGTTAGCGGTGGTAGGACGTTCGCCGAACGATGACGGAGCGCTCTCGGCCGCTGACGTTTCGGTGGCCCTCTCCGCGGCGGGGTCGGGCGCGTCCGAGTGGAGCGTCCAGCTGGCCTCCGACGACGTGCGTGATGCGGCCTATTCGCTTCGCGTCGCGCACGAGGCTCGACGCGAAGCACAACTGGGGCTGGCGCTGATCGTCGCGCCCTCGCTGTGCGCGATCGTGATCGCCGCGTTCGGTTTCGCCCCGGTCGCCCTAGCGCCGATTGCGACCTGGCTCGGGACGGCCGCCGCGCTTTCTCGGCTGCGCGTGGATCGCTAGCTGGGGCTTGGCCCGGGCGAAACCAGGCGAAACCCCAACTGGGCCGCGGGGTTTCTCAGCGCGCTTGACCGGGGCACTCGTGACGGGGATACATAGACCCGTGAAGAGCGGGGAAACGACCAAAGCCCAGGCCAAGCCCCGTCCGCCCGACTCCGAGCGGCTGCGGAGTGATCTGAACGACTACATGCTCAAGCGAGGCCTACGCTCCACGGAGCAGCGGCGTCTGATCATCGACACCTTCTTCGACGCGCACGAGCACATCACCATCGACAGCCTGCTCAAGCAGGTGCGCGCAGTGGACGCTCGCGTCGGCTACGCCACCGTCTATCGCACCATGAAGCTGCTCTCGGAGAGCGGCGTGGTGCAGGAGCACAAGTTCGGCGATGGCTTCACGCGCTACGAGCTCTCGGACGACGAGGCGCACCACGATCACCTGGTATGTCTGGAGTGCAGCAAGATCATCGAGTTCGAAGAGCCCCAGATCGAGGCACTACAAGACAAGATTGCCAAGCGTTACGGTTTTTTGATTCGTGCCCACAAGCACGAGATGTACGGCGTTTGTTCGGATTGCCAGAAGCCCAAGGCTCAACGTAGCGCGCGCGGCGAA